>DATJZY010000103.1 GCA_035577985.1 Candidatus Eisenbacteria bacterium | reverse complement strand
GTCCCCCACCTCGCGCCGCAACGCTCCCGCCTTCGGCGTCTCGCTCTTTAGCGAATAGCTTCGTCGTGACGGCCTAGGGTTTCTGCCGCAAAACGCGCGGCTCGCGCTGTGCGACGTCGAGCAGCGGCGCCGCGACGCGAGGTCGGGGGCCAGGCGCGGGGCGCCTGCGTAGCGGCGCGACGCTACGTTAGGTCGTGACGGCGCGTGTGTGTTGTCGCGCGGCGAAGCCGAAGCCGAAGCCTCGTCCCCCACCTCGCGGCACCGACGCCCGGCGCCTAGTCTTCGTCGTCCTCGCCGCCGCCCTCGTCGGGGAAGGGGGCGGGCTCGCCGTCGGCACCGGCGGCCGCCGGGGCGAGCGTGGTGGTTGGCGTGTCGCTCTGCTGGAAGTCGCGCGCCTGCTTGTCGAGACGGGTGTACATGTAGTCGCGCGCCTCGAAGACGACGGGGCCGCCGTCGCGCATGACGTAGTACTTCCCGTCGTGCTTGGCGGCGAGCACCGTGCCGATCGCCTTGCCGTCCTTGTCGGTCAGCACGATGCGCAGGTCGGGCGCGGCGAGGCCGAACTTCGCGAGGTCGCCCGGCGGCTCGGCGGCGACGCCCGAACCGCGCAGGTCCTTCACGTCGTCGACGAAGCGCTGGATCGCGGTGCCCTTGGACTTCGGGTCCGGCGTGCCCTCGAGCGTCCACGTGCCCGACGAGCTGCGCACGAACGTCGCGCCCGTGCCTTCCTTGCGCTCGAGCACGACCTTGCCGACCTTGTCGCCGTCGAAGGTGACGACGGACTTGTCGCGCAGCGCCGCGGCGTCCTTGTCGAGCGTCTTGAACGCCCACTCGCCGACCGCGAACACCGCCGGCGACCCCGAGCGCCGGACGTAGACCTGCTTCGTCTGCGCGCCGGTCGACTCGCCGCCGACGACGAGCTGCTGCGTCGCCGCGCCGTCCTTGCCGGTCGCGACCGTGATCGTGAGCCGTGGCTTGTCGAGGCCGTACTTGGCGAGATCGGTCGGATTCTCGTCCGGGAAGTCCATGGCGCGCGTCGTGCGCAGCGACGAGAGGTACGAGCGCACCTCCGTCAGGTCGGCCGGCAGCCCGCCCGGGTCGACCGTCCACGCGTCCTTGTCCTTGCGGACGATGGTCGTCGTGCCGCCGCCCTCCTTCGCGATGTCGACCCGCTGTACGTCGTCGTCCTGGAAGGCGAGGAGCTGCTTGTCGCGCAGGTCCTTCACCTGCTTGTTCAGGTTCGCCCCGATGGTCGACGCCGTGAGGTAGATCTTGGGCTCGTCGCCCTTGCGGACGTACGTCTTGGCGCCGATCGCCGTGTTCTTGCCGATCTGGATGGGCGGGACCGTGCCGTCCTTCAGCGTCAGCTTCACGATCGTGGCCGGCTTGTCGAGCCCGAACGCGGCCAGATCCTTCGGCATCTCGTCGAGGCTCTTCTGCACCTGCGCGCCGAGGATGGACGAGAGGAGCGTCTTCACGATGGGCTCGTCGGCGGGCGCGTCGAGCGGCTGCGTGAGGCGCCATCCCTTGTCGCCTTTCACGAGCACGATCGTCCGGTCGGGGTAGACGAGCTCGATGCCGGTGACCGCGTCCTCGGGCGCGCCGACGAGCTTCTCCTTCTCGGCTTCCTTCTGGGCCTGCGGAACCTCGTAGTAGTAGAGGTAGCCGCCCAGCGCCGCCACCAGGACGGCGAGCACGAGGATGCGCGCGAAGCTCACCCGTTTCTCCGCCGCCACCACACCGCGATGCCGAGGGCGACCAGCAGCTCCGGGATGATGAGGACGGAGAGGTAGAACAGCCGGCCGGCCTGGCTCTGGGTGAAGTCGGCCCGGGACGCGCGCACGGTGCGGCTACGGATCGACACCAGCTCTTCCTGGCCGACGAGCCAGCCGACGGCGTTGAGGAAGAGGTCGCCGTTGAGACGGGACTGCGTGATCTCCTGGTTGTCCGCAAAGCGCGGCGTGCCGAAGACGACCAGGCGCGCTTCGTCCGGAGCCTTCTGGCCCTCCGCCGGCGGCGGCGGCTCGATGCCCATGTCCTTCAGCTTCGCCGTCACCGCGACCGCGATCGACACCGGGCCCTTCTTGTCCGTGTCGTCCAGGCGGGCGATGCCCTTGGTGAAGACGTCGTCGACCGACGTCTCCGCCCAGCTCGACGCGCTCGTCTTGACGAGCGTGACGGCGGAGAGGCCCTTCTTGCCGGCCGCGTCGGGCTCGACCGAGCGCACCTGCGGGTAGACCGTGTAGTCGCGGAAGCCCTGCGTGATCGGATGCGCGCCGTACTCCTTGGCGAGCGGCTGCATGCCGACGCGCGGGCCTTCGAAGAGCCGGACCTCCTGATCGAGGACCACGTCGTTGCCGAGCTTGGCGCCCCAGCCCGCGAGGAAGGTGGCGAGCTTCTCGTCGCCCTGACGCGGCCCGACCAGGACGAAGAGATGCCCGCCGCGCTTCAGATACCCGTCGAGCGCGGCGATGGCGGTCTCGGTGAAGGGCTGCCCCACGCCCGCGATCACGACCACGCTGGCGTCGTCGGGGACCTTGTCGGTCGACGGCAGGAGCAGCGTCTTGATCTCGTAGTTCTCCTGCTGGAGGGCGAGCTTCGCCTGCGAGTAGCCCTTGGGATCGTCCTCGGCCGTGGTGTTGGCCTGGCCGAAGCCCTCGACGAAGTACACGACCTTCTTCGTGCTGCGCGAGACGCGGATGAGGCCGTTGGTGATCGTCTCCTCGGACGGCTGCGTCACGACGAAGGATTCGTTGCCGTACTGGAGGTTCACCGAGGGCGCCGTCGTGATCTTCATCTGATCGACGAGCGCCGGCTCCTTGTCCGGGTCGACGAGCCGCATCTTCACGTGACCCGGGTTCACGTACGTGTAGCTCTCGAGCAGCGATTCGAGCCCCGGGTTGATGCCGCCCTCGACGAAGGCTGTCATCGTGACGTCGTCCTTGAGGTTCTGGACGACCTTGGTCGTCTGCGGCGAGAGCGTGTAGATGCCGCCTTCGGACACGTCCCAGCGCTTGTGGTGGCGATGCCCGAGGTAGTTCGCGCCCGCGACGAGCGCGATGAAGAGGACGGAGTAGACGGCCGCGCCCGCCCCGTAGCGCGTCGAGCGCTGGCCGAGCAGGCCGCGGAAGCTCTCGAAGCCGAAGGTGAGGTAGGCGACGATGAGGAGCGCACCGACGATGAGGTGGAGCCAGATGAGGGGCTCGCTCAGCCCGAGGATCAGGCGCGCGCCGAGGCCGAAGCCGAAGAAGACGAGGCCCAGGAGGCCGAGCAGGGAGGCGAGACGGCCCATCGGTTATCGCCAGCGCACCGACTCGACGGAGCGTTGCGTGAGGAAGACGCCGACGACGAGGAGGGTGGCGAAGTAGACCAGGTCCTTCGTGTCGATGAGACCCTTCAGGAACTCCTGGAAGTGGTCGGTGATGGAGACGTACTTCACGAACTCGCCCCACGGGCCCTGCACGGTCTCGCCGAGCCAGCCGACCGTGTAGAGCAGCAGCAGCGCGAAGAGCGAGCCCACGTAGGCGATCACGACGTTGTCGGTGAACGACGAGATGAGCGTGCCGATGGCGAGGAACGAGATCGCCATGAGCGCGAGCCCGAGGTAACCCGCGAGCATCATCGGGACCTCCGGGTTGCCGTACGCGCTCAGCAGCACGCCGAAGAAGCCGGAGAGGAGGATCATGAGGAGGACGAGCGCGAGCCCGCCCACGAACTTCCCCAGGACGATCTCGCTCACGCGCACGGGCGAGGTGAGGAGCAGCTCGTAGGTGCCCGAGCGCTTCTCCTCGGGGAACATGCGCATGGTGATCGCGGGCACGATGAAGATGAGCAGCACCGCCATGTTCTGGAGCAGCGGGCGGATCACCATTTCGTTCAGGTTGAAGCGCTGCAGCATCTCGGGCTGGCGCATCATGCTGTAGATGGAGAGGGCCTGATTGAACGCCGACAGCAGCGCGAAGAAGAAGTAGCCGGCGAGGGCGACGTAGGAGGCGAGCAGCACGTAGGCGACCGGGGACGAGAAGTACGACCGGATCTCGCGTCCGGCGATCGTGAGCGTGTTGCGCACGGTCTACGCGGCTCCCCTGTGGCTGCCGGCGATCGCCTGCTTGTAGGCGTCGTCGAGGCGCTGGTCGCGGGTCAGGTTGGCGAGCAGGTCTTCGACCACGACGCGGCCGTCGCTGATGATGACGACCTTCTCGCAGACCGCCACGACCTGGCCGAGGATGTGGGTGGAGAGGACGATCGTGCGGTTGGGCGCGAGGCTGCGGATGAACGCCAGCATCTCGTCGATCTGTCCGGGGTCGAGCCCGTTGGTGGGCTCGTCGAGGATCAGGACCGGCGGATTGTGGATCAGCGCCTGCGCCAGGCCGACGCGCTGCCGGTAGCCCTTCGAGAGGTGTCCGAGCACGCGATGCGACACGGTGGTGAGGCTGCAGGCCTTCAGCACGCGATCGATGGCGGCGTCGACGTCGCCTCGCGCCATGCCGCGCAGCTTGGCCGCGAAGCGGAGGTACGGCACGACCAGCATGTCGTTGTAGAGGGGCGGCGTCTCGGGCAGGTAGCCGATGCGTCGCCGCACCTCGGCCGACTGCTCGAAGACGTCGAAGCCGGCGACCTTGACCGTGCCGGACGTCGCCGGAAGGAAGCCGGTGATGACCCGCATGGTGGTGGTCTTGCCGGCGCCGTTGGGGCCGAGGAAGCCGAGGATCTGACCGGGAACGGCCGTAAACGACACGTCGTCCACGGCGGACAAGTCGCCGTAGCGCTTGTGCAAGTGAGCGACTTCGATCATCCGGCCCGCATTGAGACGTCGATGACGCGAAAAAAATTCGCGGCCGGTTAGTAGACGCCGCCCTCGACGCTGTCAAGCTTCCTTGCGGCACACCGGGGCCTCCGTTAGGGACCACCTTCTGATGGCGCGCGGCCGGCTCTTCCTCGTCGATGCGAGCGGCTACGTGTACCGGGCGTTCCACGCGCTGCCTGCCCTCGGGACGTCCAAGGGTTTGCCTACCAATGCCATCCTCGGGTTCGCCAACATGGTGGCGAAGCTCGTGAAGGGGGAGAAGCCGGACTACCTGGCCGTGGTCTTCGACGCCCCCGGTGGGACGTTTCGGGACGAGCTGTACGCCGACTACAAGCAGAACCGGGCGCCCATGCCCGACGACCTCCGGCCCCAGCTCCCCTACATCCGGAAGCTCGTCGCGGCGCTCCGCCTCCCCGTGATCGAGGAGAAGGGGGTCGAGGCCGACGACGTCATCGGCACCCTGGCCGCCCAGGCCGAAGGGAAGGGGCTCGAGACGGTCATCGTCACGGCCGACAAGGACATGATGCAGCTCGTGTCCGAGCGGACGACGCTCTACGACGACATGCGGGGGCGGCGGATCGGCATCGCCGAGGTGCGCGAGCGCTTCGGGGTGGATCCGGGCCTCGTGCCCGACGTGCTCGGGCTCATGGGCGACACGAGCGACAACATTCCCGGCGTGACCGGGATCGGTCAGAAGACCGCGACGGCGCTCGTCCAGCAGATCGGCCCCGTGGAAGCCATCCTCGAGAAGCCCGAGGCCGTCGAGGCGACCGGGGTGCGCGGGGCCAAGCGCGTGCGCGAGACGCTCACCGCCGAGGCCGAGACCGCCCGGCTCTCGAAGGACCTGGCGACGATACGGCGCGACGTCCCGGTGGCGCTCGATCTCGAGCGGCTGCGCTGGCCCGGGCCCGACGCGGCGACGCTCCGCCCGCTCCTGACCGAGCTCGAGTTCTTCGCGCTGCTGCGCGATCTCACGCCCGCGGCGAGCGCGACGTCCGTCGAGCGCGTCGTCGCAGGAACGCCGAGCGATGCGAAGGCCGCGCTCGGGAAGCTGCGGGGCGTCTCGCCGATCTCGATCGTCGCGGTGCTCGACTCGACGCGCGCGACGGCGGCGCGCCTCTCGACGCTCGCGCTGGCGGGTCCGTCCGGTCCGGTCGTCCTGGTTCCGGACCCCGACCGGCCCGAGATGCTCGCCACGATCGAGCCCCTGCTCGCCGACTTCGCCACCACGAAGCTGGGCGACGATCTGAAGGCGCTGCGCGTCGCGCTCGCGCGCCGGCGCATCGCGCTCGCGGGGCCGACGGTCGACTTCGGGATCGCGTCGTACTGCCTCAATCCCTCGCGCCCGTCGCACGACGCGGCGGCCCTGGCCGAGGAGCTGCTGGGGGAGGCGAGCGCCGACGCCGATCCGACCGAGCGCGCCGTTCGCGCCGCGCGCGTGGCGCACGCGCTGGCACCGCTGGTCGAGGAGAAGCTCGCACAGTACGAGATGCGGCAGCTCTACCGGGAGCTGGAGATGCCGCTGTCCGAGGTGCTCGCCCAGATGGAGCTGGCCGGGGTCGCGCTCGACACCAAGATGCTGGGTGCCATGTCGGCCGAGCTCGCGACCGGCCTCGATCGCGTGATGGGGGAGATCTACGGGCTCGCGGGCGGCGAGTTCAACATCGGCTCGGCGGTGCAGCTCCGCGAGGTGCTCTTCGATCGCCTGAAGCTGTCGGCGAAAGGCGTGCGGCGCACCAAGACCGGTCTCTCGACCGACGTCGACGTGCTGACGAAGCTCGCCGCGGAGCACCCGCTGCCGGCGAAGATCCTCGAGTATCGCCAGCTCTCGAAGCTGAAGTCCACGTACGTCGACGCGCTGCCGGCGCTGGTCGATGCGGCGACCGGACGGATCCACACCTCCTTCAATCAGACGGTCGCCGCGACCGGCCGGCTCTCGAGCTCGGACCCGAACCTGCAGAACATCCCCATCCGGACCGAGGAAGGACGACGCATCCGGGCCGCGTTCATCGCCGGTGCCGGGCATCGTCTGATCTCGGCGGATTATTCGCAGATCGAGCTGCGGGTGCTCGCCCACCTCTCGGGTGACGCGGCCCTCATCGAGGCCTTCACGCGCGGCGACGACATCCACGCCCGGACGGCGGCCGACGTGTTCGGCGACCTGCCGCCGGCCGAGGGGCGGCGGCTCGCCAAGGTGATCAACTATGGGATCGTCTACGGCATGGGTCCGGCGCGGGCCGCCCGTGAGCTCGGCGTGTCGATGAAGGAGGCCGAGGCCTACATCCGGAACTACTTCGGACGCTACGCGGGCGTCCGTACCTATCTCGACGCGACGGTCGCGGAGGCCCGCGAGCGGGGCTACGTGACCACCGTGCTCGGCCGCCGGCGATACCTTCCGGAGCTGGGGGCAAGGGACCCGGCCGTGCGCCAGTTCGCGGAGCGCGCGGCCACCAACACGCCCATCCAGGGGTCCGCGGCCGACCTCATCAAGCTCGCCATGCTCGCCCTCCGGCGCAGGTTGCAGGAGGCCGGGTCGCGAGCGCAGATGCTGCTGCAGGTGCACGACGAGCTCGTGATCGAGGCGCCCGCCGAGGAGGTCGAGCGCGTGCGGCACGTCGTGCGGGAGGCCATGGAGGGGGTCTGGAACCTTCGCGTACCCCTGCGTGTCGACGTTCACGACGGCCCGAACTGGGCCGAGGCCCACTAGCCGGGGGTCAGGACCCCCTCCCGCCTGAATAGCGCCCCCTATGGAGCGTCAGAAGGAACAGCACGCGGTGTCTCCCGGCGATCTCGACCTCGTGGACCGCGCTCGCCGGGGCGATCGGGAGGCATTTCGTGAGCTCGTCGAACGCTATCAACGCAAGGTTGCCGCGCTCGCCGTCGGAATGCTGCGAAGCCGCGAGGACGCATTGGACATAGTGCAGGACACGTTCACCAAGGCCTACCAGAGCCTGGACAAGTTCAAGGGCGACTCGAGCTTCTACACGTGGGTGTATCGCATCGCGGTGAACCTCTGCATCGACCACCAGCGCCGCGAGTCGCGCTACGTGCAAGTCGGCGCCGACGCCGACGACGCCGGGGACGAGCTGGTGCCACCCTCACCCGATCATCTTGCAGAGGACGAGCCCTTCGAGAGGGCGCGCAGCACGCAGATCGGTGCGCGCGTGACTGCCGCCATAAATGAGTTGACCCCCGAACATCGCGCCGTCATACTCCTGCGAGAGGTAGACGGCCTCTCCTACGAGGAGATCAGCCAGGTGCTCGACTGTCCCAAAGGAACCGTGATGAGCCGTCTCCACTACGCGCGCCGCCAACTGCAGGCGCGACTGCACGGGCTGCGCTGACGTGTCGATGACCTGCGACGAAGTCGGAACCCTGATCGACGCCTTCGTCGACACCGAGCTGCCGTCGGCAACCCTGCTCGAGGTCGCCTGCCACGCGGGCCACTGCGCGCGATGCGAGCGTGCCGTGCAGGACGTGCTCGCCATTCGCGAGGTCCTCGTCGCCGACGTCGATCGCCAGGTCGAGGGGCTCGATCTCTCCGGCGTCTGGTCCCACGTCGACGCCGCGATCGCGCGCACCGAGGGACAGGCCCACTGGCGGCAGCGCGGCGACGCGAAACGCGGCCGCCTGCCGCGGAGCATCCCCGTGTGGGGCTCGATCGCCGCGATCGCCGCCGGCGCGGCGCTCTACGTCCGGCCGATCGGGCCCGTCGCCGTCACGAATCCGGCGCCCTCCGCCGTCCGGGTGGCGTCGAAGCGTCTCCCGAACCACGTCTACATCGATCGCCTGGCGGGCAAGGACATCGCGCTCCGCCGCGAGGCCAAGAGCGGCACGACCATCATCTGGGTCAACCACGAGGTCGAGGGTAGCGGATGGTGACGCGGGCGCTGGCCCTGGCGCTGACGGCGTCCTCGCTCTGTCTCCGGCCGGCCCTGGCCGACCCCCTGCAGATCCAGGTCACCTCCGTGCGCGCCGCCGAGTCGGGCCCGTCCGACCCGCAGCTCGTGAGCTTGCGGCCGCGCCTGCGCCGTCTGGTGGGCTACCGCGCCTTCCAGATCGTGAACCAGGAGGTGCGGACCTGCGACTGGCGGAGCGAGGCACGTTTCGCGCTGCCGGGCGGCCGCCACCTCCAGCTCCTGCCGAAGGGGGCCGACGACGACGTGGTGAACATGCAGGTGCGTCTGCTAGAAGGGCGCAGGCGTCTGGTGGATACGAACGTGCGAGTGGTGAGCGGGGGCACGATGATGTTCGGCGTCGGGCGCGATCCGCGCATCGGCGACAGCGCGCTCATCATCCTGCTGAAGGCGGACATGAAGTGATGGCGACGCGCGGCGACTCCTGGCTCGAGGACGTCCGCACCCAGCTCCGCGGCGTGGTCGACGCGGTGTGGGGCGAGGTCCGGCAGCATGGCATTCTGCCCCTACTCGAGCCGGTGCCGCCCTTCAACCGTCCCGGATTCCTCTCGCCAGCGGTCGCGGTCGGCGGCCTGCTCGCGATCATGCTGCTCTCGGGCATGGCGGTGACGGCGTTCGGCAGCCTCGTGCTCGTGCTGCTCGCGATGTACCTCCTGCTCGTCCAGGTCTTCGGGGTCTCGGTCGAGCTGCATCCGTTCGGCCCCCGCTGACGCCGGGGCGGCTGCGCCGATGCGCGGCGGACGGGACAGGGGCCGCCTCATCGTCGGGAGCGTGGTCCTCTTCGTCGCCAGCATCGGGATCATGCTGTGGGGCTGGGGCGACTGGTCGACCTTCTGGCAGAACCCGGCGCGCCTCGGCCTGGTCGTGCTCTCGGCCGCCGCGTGCGTCGTGGCGCTCGCGGCCCCGATGAGCGGTCTCACCGGCGCGCGGGTGGTCGATGAGCGCGACCGTCTGATCTTCCTGCCGATGCTCCCGCTGTCGTTCCTCTTCCTGTATCTGCCGCCGTGGGCGGACCGGCGCGATCTGTTCGTCCTCGACGGCGACACGGTACGCTGGGCGGGGCTCGCGCTGTTCGCCGCCGGCTGCGTGCTGCGCATCGTGCCGATGTTCGTTCTCGGCTATCGATTCAGCCCGCTGGTGGCGATCCAGGAGGGGCACACGCTCGTCACGGACGGCGTCTACCGGTGGGTCAGGCATCCGAGCTACCTCGGCGGACTGATCGTGCTGATCGGGTGGGTCCTCGTGTTCCGCAGCGCGCTCGGTTTTCTCCTCGTGCCGCCATTCGTGGGCATCGCGGTGTGGCGCATGAACGACGAGGAGCGCCTGCTCGGCGCCGAGTTCGGCGACGAGTACGCTTCCTACCGGCGGCGCACGTGGCGCCTCGTCCCCTGGGTGTACTGACGCCACGCGGCTATCGCCGGGCGACGCCGTGCCAGATGGCCGGAGCCGCCGTCGTCTGCGAGCGGACCGCGTCGAGCACACGGCGCCGCAGCCACCCGGGGTCGATGTCGAGGGCGTCGCAGATGCTCTCGAAGGCGAACGGGTCGGCCCGCCCGGAAGCGACGAGCCAGTCGATCTCCTCGCGCACGTGTGCCGCGGCCCAGGGACCGCGGCCGATCCTGAGGATCGAACGGAGCGCGTCCTCGAGCACGGCGAGCATCAGACGGCGCTCGCCGCGGCAGACGAAGGTCTCGCGTGCGGCCTCGGCCGAGCGCAAATTGGTTGCGTAGCGCATCGCCATCCTCCCTCAGGCGGTGCGCCAGTCGCGCCGGATGTCGACCGCGACGCCCCGTCGCTCCACGCGTGCGAGACGTGCCCGGATGCGCGCGATCACGGCGGCGGGCGTGCTGAGCGCCACCATCACCTCCAGGCGCGTGCCCGGCTCGGCACGCTCGGCGTCCTCGGCGAGGACCTCGACCGCGTAGGGGTCGAGCCAGAAGACGCGCTCCAGGACCGCCGCGGGAGCGCGCGACGGCGACGAGAGTCTCGCGCGCAACAGCGCGACGCCGTCGCGCGCGCGACGGGCGCGCTCGGTCACGAGCGTCTCGGCGACGAGAAGGAGGTCGCCGTACGTGCGCACCCGCGCCAAGAGCGCGACGGGTACGGTGATGCCGAGGTCGGCTTCCATCGCCGCGGCGAGGTCGGCGAAGTCGAGGGAATCGGCGGCGAGGTCGTCGCGCAGCGAGACGGCGGGGCTGACCGCCTCCTCGTCGATGCCGAGGCGATCGGCGACCAGGGTTCGGAGCCACGTATCGGACGCGGCTGTGGCGACGGCCACGTCGTGGACGCGGACCGCGGAAGATGCATGGGACATGGGATGCTCCTGTCGTTCGACGATGACGGCCTCCGGTGGGTCCGGTCGACGACATCGGGGTTCTCGTGTCCGCCCGAGGACGGGTCGGGGAACCGGCGGCACCTGCGCGTGCCGAGCCGGATGCAACAAGGCCCGAGGAGTCGGTCCCCGGGCCCTGGAGATCACAGCGTCGAGTCGGCCGTCAGAACGGCAGGCCGGTCATCACGCGGCGCCCCGGACCCGGAAGCATCCCCGGGCCTCGATACAGCAACAACGGTGCACGCGCCGATTCATGCCTACGGCTACGCCTTCCCCCGTTTTCGATGTCCTGTCAAGGACAGCGCAGGCGCTCAGTCGCCGAGCGTCTCCCAGCGGACGTCCCAGAACTCGGGGACCGGCGGCCGCAGCTCCATGTGACCGCCGAAGCACTCGAAGCTCGGCCGGTGCGTGAGGCGCTCCTGCACCAGGTGCAGGTATTCTTCGAGCGGTTGCCCCGCCGCGGGCGCGCCGACGTCGAGGCGCTGCTGCGCGCCGCACTTCTTGCAGGAGACGTCGACGCGCACGCGCCGGCTACGCTTGCTTCATCTTCGCCGCCAGGATGCGCGACGTCGACGGCCGCATGATGCGCGCGTCGACCTCGCGTCCCTCGAGCAGCGTCTTGCGGACGTCCTTGCCCGAGATCGACACCGGCTTCTCGCCCTGGTGGTTCTCGGTGAGATCGACGCGGCCGATCGATTCGTAGAAGGCGGCGAAGCCGACCTTGATCGGCTGGATCCTGAGGTCGCCCCGCAGCTTCCCGAAGATCTCCTGCGCGTCGAAGTCGCCCCAGATGGCGCTGCCGTCGTGGTACGGCGCGTCGGCGTGCTTGCGGCCGATGATGATGTTCGTGAAGCCGAAGTTCTGGCGGTAGATGCCGTGCATCACCGCTTCCTTGGGGCCGCCGTAGAACATCTTGATGTCGAGGCCGAGCAGGATCACGCGGTCCGGCACCGACTCCTTGCGCGGGCCCCACAGGGCCTGGTCGCTGTCGCCGTCGCCGAGCGCACGCTGGTCGATCAAGGCCTCGTACGTCTTCATGCGCGTGTCGGCGTCGACGTCGTCGCCCTTGGTCTCGCCGATGAGCGGGTTCAGCACCGCGCCCGCGTTGAGGCCCTGGCGGATCAACGTCTCGAGACCGTAGACGAGCGCGTACTCGTGGGCGCGGTGGAGCGGGTTGCGGGTCTGGAACGCGACCACGCGCTCCCAGCCCTTCTGGCGGAAGAGGGCGCGCACCTCGCGCGGCGTGAGCACGAACTTGCCGAAGCGCGGGTGCTTCGGCTGCGGCAGCACGCGGATCGTCCCACCGACGAGGTGCGTCTTGTCGGCGTCGTTCTTGAGCACCATGTCGGCGCCGGGATGATCGGTGCGCTCGGTGCCGTAGACGCTCGCGAGGTACCGCATCTTGTCCCACGGGAAGACGTCGGAGATCTCGAGCGTCGCGACCACCGTCCCTGCCGTGTTCACGAGCGCGACGGGCTGGCCCTTGCCGAGCTTCGCGGCGAGATCGCTCGTGACCGGCAGCGAGAGGGGAATCGTCCAGGCGTACTTCTTGCCGCCGTGGACGATGTGCTCCTCGTCGAGCACCCGGTCGTACGTCGCGCGATCCATCGGACCCGTGAGCGGCGAGAGTCCGCCGTCGCCGAAGCGATACACGGTGGAGAGGTCGGCGTCGGAGACCGGGACCTTCGGGAGACCGGCCGCCTCGTCGGCGAACGCCTTGCGGTCCGCTTCCGGGACCGTGCAGGAGACCGGCTCGGCGAGTCCGCCGTGGGGAGGGATGAGATCGGCCATGAGTACGGTGTTCCTTTCGACGTCTGGGTGAAGAACGCCCAAACCTAGGCGAAAGCCGGACCCGGCTCAAACGGAACTGGACGAGGCACCTGCTGTGTGCGGCGCCGGCAGGGCGCCGGCGTCAATGCGCGGCCATCGTGAGGCCGATGAGCGGCCAGAAGTAGATCGCCGTCAGGTTGAAGGCGATCCACGCGACGACGACGAGGATGGCGCCGGGCACGAGCATGTCGCGGAGCTGCATGTAGCCGGACGAGTATGCGATCGCGTTGCCCGGCGTGCCCACGGGCAGGGTGAACGCGAGCCCCGAGGGAAGCGCCACGGCCGGCGCCATGATGCGCGGATCGATGTGGTACTGCGTGGCGAGGCTGAGCGCGACGGGCATGAGGAGCGCGACCACCGCCGAGTGGCTCATCGCCTCGGTCAGGACGATGCCGATCGCCGAGATGATCGCGATCACCTGGATGGGATTCGTCGCCCAGTGGCTGATCGTGAGGCTCGCGACCCAGCCCGAGGCGCCGGAGCGGTTCAGCGCCGAGCCGAGCGCGATCGCGCCGCCGTACATGAGCAGCACGCCCCAGTTGACGTAGGGCTCGACGTCGCTCCACGTGAGGAGACCGAAGACGAAGATCGCGACCACCGCGCCGAGCGCGACGTTCGCGAGCCCCAGCTCCTCGCCGCCGACGATCCAGATGGCGAGCGTCCCGAGCATCAGCATCCCGATCGAGCGCTCGCGCACCGACATGCGTCCCATGCGCAGCATCTTCTCGTCGATGATCTCGTCCGCGGCCCGCACCGAATCGACGTCGATCGGGAACCATCGCACCAGGACCTGCCACCCGACGACGAGAAGGACCGCGACGATCGGGAGCGCGGTCAGCGACCACTCGAGGAACGTGAAGGTCTGGCCGCTCGCCTGCCGGAGCATGCCGAGGGCGAGCGGCGCGCGGCCGCCGCCGAGCAGCGTCGCGATACCGCCGATCTGCGTGCCCCATGCCATCGCGATGAAGAGGGCCTTGCCGTAGTTGCTCTGGCGCGGCCGCAGTCGCAGCACGCTCGCAATCTCGATCGTGATCGGGAAGGTCATGGCGGCGACGCCGTGCTCGGACATGAAGAACGCCATGAAGGCGTTCATGAGGAAGAGCGACCGCAGGAGCGTGCGCGGCGTGCGCCCGAAGCGGCGCAGGACGGCGAGGGCGATGCGCGTCGAGAGGCCGCACTTCATGAGAGCCGCCGCGAGGATGAAGGCGCCGAGGATGAAGAAGACGGCCTCGTTGCCGAAGAAGCCGTACGTCTCCTTGGCCGACAGCACGCCCGTGACGGGCAGGAGGACCATCGCCAGCAGGCTCGTCACCATGAGCGGGATCGCGTTCGTCACCCAGTAGACGAGGCAGAGCAGGAAGACGGCGAGCGCCTTCTGCCCGCCGTCCGACAGGCCCTCCTGCGCCGGCGCGAAGCGGGCGAGGGCGTAGAGGGCGACGCCGAGGCCGAGGACGAACGGCCGGTACGATCGCTCGAGCAGCAGGCGCCAGAGCGGACGCGTGTCCACCCGGACGTTCGCGTACGGCGACGGCGCGGAAGGGCGATCGGCCACTAGAGGTGCGACGAGTCGAGCGAGTCGCTGATCGCGCGCACGCGCAGGCGCCGCCGGAAGCGGGCGAGGCCGCGCGCCGCGAACGCGCCCAGGCGCGAGCGGGTGAGGGCCTGGACGGCGCCGCCGGGCGCCGCTTCGCCCGTCAGCTGCGAGGCCTCGAACGGTGTGATGCCGAGCGCCAGGTCGCGCACCCAGGTCATGGTGAGCTTCCGCTCGCGGGCCGTCCGGTAGAGGTGACCACCCACCGATGCGGCGTCCTCGGCCGTCACCTCGGGCGCCGTCCCGCCGGCCGGGTGGTACATCGAGAGCACCGGCACGACGCCCATGGCCGCCAGCGCGTCGATGCCGGCCATGGTCGATGCGGCCGGCTCGATTCCGAGGACGAGGTCGCTCCACACCGTTCCGGCCGGGAAGACCGACGCCGCGTGCGCGAGCGCTTCGAGGTAGCGCTCGCGCCCGATGTAGCGCATGCGGCCGATGCAGTGACGGTCGAGCACCTGCGGGTCGAAGAGCTCGAGGTTGTACGAGAGCGCGTCGACCCCCATCGCGTAGGTGCGCTCGATCCACGCGTTCGTGCGCGGCGGGTGCACCTGGACGGCGACGAACGTGTCGAAGTGCTTGCGCACCGCCTCGACGTACGGCGTGAGAAAGCCGATCCCGCCGTCCTCGGCGTCGAACACGCTCGAGTTGAAGTAGACGAAGTCGGCTGCCCCTTCCTCGAACGCGGCCCGGACCACCTCGATCACCTCCGCGATCGAGATCGCGCTCTCGCGCTCGCCGGGCGGGCGCGCTCCCTCGCGACAGAAGCTGCAGGGCGCCCCGCGCACGCTGAAGCCGCACGTGGCCGTCGGCGTCACGAGCAGGTGCGCCCCGTGCACCGTCCCGACCTGCCACATCGGCCGGCCGGCACTCGTCCGCCGCCCGTAGAAGCGGGGGATGGAGCCCGTGCGGACCTCGACGCGCACGGTGTCGTCACCCACGACGTGCGCGCGCCCGTGCTCGGCGACGACGGCGTAGGCGGCGAGGGCGCCGTTCTCGATCGGGGCGATGACGCGCACGTCGCCCGGCAGAACGAGGTCGAGCGTGGTGGGCGTGAAGTCGGGGACGAGGCCGAGCTCGGCCCGCATGCGGTCGTCGATGCGCACGCCGCGCGTCGCGAGCGCGATCTTCAGCTGCACGGCGTTCGGCGCGCCCGTCACGCGCTCGCCCCACAGGCGGCGCAGCCGGGCCCCGAGAGCGTCTCCCCGCCGAACGTGCCGCGCCCGGCGTCGAGCCTCTGCACGCGGCCCTCCGTGGCGAGGCCGAGCAGCACCCGGAGGGTTTCGACCGCGACGAGCGCGCCGACCGGCTGCGCGGCATCGCCGCCCGGGCCGGCCGCCGCGAGCGCGAGCACGGAGGCGTCGAGGCATCGCGCGCAGGGTCGCCCGACGAGCGTCGCCACCGTCCCGGCGCAGCCCCGCCACCGCCCGACGACGGTGCCCGCCGGCGCGGCGTCGACCTCGATGCGGCCCGGCGCCCCCGACGTCATCGTCACCTCGGCGCCCGCGGCCCGGACGAGCGTCGCCGCGAAGCGGGCCGCCGCGTCGTCGCCCGCGATCGCGACCTGCGACGCGAGCAGGCGCTCCTGGCCACGGCCGCCGACCTCGGCGAGCAGGATCTGCCGGCTGTAGCGCTCGACCAGGGCGTCGGCGAGCATCACTCGATCACGTTCTTCTCGATCGGCTCCACCGTCACCCCTTGCTCGCGCAGCCACGCGATCGCCGATTCGATCGCCCGCTCGGTGCCGTCGAGCTCGATCGCGATGATTCCGATCTCCTCGGAGACGCTGGCGCTCCGGATGTTGAAGACGAGATCGAAGTCGCGCGAGATGCGCCAGATGAGCGGCTCGCGCACGAGCTTCTTCGGGTAGGTGAGGTAGAGCTTCGCGCGGTGCTGCTCGCCCTTGGGGGCGACGCGCCGGACCTTCTTCACGGAAGTTTTTGCCATCCCATCCACAAATTCGTCGAGAGGTAGCGGTCGCCGAAATCGGGGAAGATCTCGACGATCGTACCTGCAGTGAGCGTGCGCGCAACTTCGAGCGCCGCCAGGTGCGCGGCGCCGCAGGACTGTCCCACGAGGATGCCTTCCTCGCGGCCGAGACGGTACACCATGTTGTACGCGTCGTCGGTGGCGATTCCGATCTTCCGGTCGAGCTCGTGCTCCTCGTAGATCCCCGGCACGATCGAGGTGGCCATGTGCTTCAGGCCCTCGAGGCCGTGGAAGGCGTCCTCGGGCTCGGCGGCGATCACCTGCACGGCCGGATTCTTCTCCTTCATGAAGCGGCCGACTCCCATGATGGTGCCGCTCGTCCCGATGGCCGCAATCACGTGCGTCACCTCGCCGTCGGTCTGCCGCCAGATCTCGGGACCGGTCCCCTCGTAGTGGGCGAGGGGGTTCGCCGGATTGTTGTACTGGTCGGGCTTGAAGTAGCGCTCCGGATCCTCGGCCAGGACCTGCCGGCACAGGCGGATCGCGCCGTCGGATCCTTCGAGCGGATCGCTGAACACGATCTCCGCGCCGTAGGCCGTGATCACGCGCTTGCGCTCGGTCGAGACGTTCTCGGGCATGACGAGCTTCACGGCGTAGCCGAGCGCCGCGCCGACCATGGCCAAGCCGATGCCCGTATTGCCGGAGGTCGAGTCGAGGATGGTCTTGCCGGGAACGAGCTTCCCGTCGGCGATGCCGGCCTCGATCATCTTCTTGGCCGGGCGGTCCTTCACCGAGCCGCCGGGATTGAAGCCCTCGAGCTTCGCGAGCACGCGGACGCCGGGCGGGACGCCGTCGCGCACCACCCGGATCTCGACCAGCGGCGTGTTGCCGATCAGGTCGAGGACCGACCGCGCTGCGCCGGGCCCGTCCGGCCTCCCGCTCGCGCGGGCTCGGCCGGCCTGTGCGGCGAGCGTGCTCATGCGTGCGGCGGAGCTAGCAGCCGCCGGCGATCGCCGGGACGACGGAGACCTCGTCGGCCGGCTTCACCGGCGTCTCGAGGTTCTGCAGGAAGCGGATGTCCTCTCCGTTGACGAAGATGTTGACGAACCGCCGCACGGCGCCGTTCTCGTCGCAGATCCGGTCCTTGATGCCGGGGTGTCGCTTGTCGAGGTCGGCGACCAGCGCCGCGACCGTGCTGCCGTCCGCCTGCACCGCCTCCGCGCCGCCGGTGTACTTGCGGAGCGGGGTCGGAACTCTCACCTGAGCCATGGTCTTGGGTCCTCCTTCGGGGTTGCCTGTGCGTTTCACTCGGTCGGGGGCACCTGTGTCAACCCGCCGACGCCTCGGGCACGGCGCCGCGCAGCCGCTCGAAGAGCGCGTCGAAGTCGCCGAGGCGCGCCGGGATGCGGAACGGCTGCTCGACCGTGTCGAGCACCGCCTCGAGCGTCTTGTAGCCGTTGCCCGTGACGCTGATGACGATCGACTCGTCGCGCGGGATGCGGCCGAGCGCGATCAGCTTCTTCGTCACCGCGACGGTGGTGCCGCCGGCGGGCTCCGTGAAGATGCCCTCGGTGCGGGCGAGGAGCTGGATGCCTTCCACGATCTCCTGGTCGGTCACCGACTCGCCCCAGCCGCCCGACTCACGCACGGCCTTCAGGACGTAGAAGCCGTCGGCCGGATTCCCGATCGCGATCGACTTGGCGATCGTGTTCGGCTTCACGGGCGCGATGAGGTCGGTCTGCTTGTGGATCGCCTGGACGACCGGCGCGCAGCCGCCCGCCTGCGCCGAGTAGATCTTGAAGTCGCCGTCGACGAGGCCCAGGTCGCGGAGCTCCTTGAAGCCCTTGGCGACCTTCGGGAGGATCGTGCCACCCGCCGTCGGGACGATGATGTGCTTCGGGAGCTTCCAGCCGAGCTGCTCCGCGACCTCGAAGCCGTAGGTCTTGGCGCCCTCGGTGTAGTACGGCCGCATGTTGATGTTGACGAAGGCCCAGCCGTACTTGTCGGCGATCTCGCTGCACAGGCGGTTCACGTCGTCGTAGTTGCCGCGCACCGCGACCGCGCGCGGGCCGTAGATGGTCGAGCCGATGACCTTGCCCTGCTCGAGGTCGTCGGGGATGAAGATGTAGCAGTTGAGCCCGGCGCGCGCGGCGTGGGCCGAGACCGAGTTCGCGAGGTTGCCGGTCGACGCGCACGACACGGTGTCGAAGCCGAACTCCATCGCCTTCGAGATCGCGACCGAGACGACGCGATCCTTGTACGAGAAGGTCGGGTGGTTCACCGAGTCGTCCTTCACGTACAGCTCCTTCACGCCGAGGATCGCGCCCAGACGCTCGGCGCGGACGAGCGGCGTCATGCCGGACCACAGCCCGACGTGCGGCTCGCGCTCGACCGGCAGCAGCTCGCGATAGCGCCACAGGTTGCGGGGCCGCGACTCGATCACCTCGCGCGTCAGCACGCGCTTGATGCCGTCGTAGTCGTAGACCACCTCGAGCGGACCGAAGCACGTCTCGCAGACGTGCAGCGGCGCAACGGGCGTCTCGCCCCCGCACTCACGACATCGAAGACCCTTCACGAAGCTCATGGAGCACTCCTTCTGGCGGCGTCACGCTCGTGCGTGGCGCCGCATGCGGCGCAGCGCGGGGAGCGGGCGACGCGAACGCTGCGCCACCTCCCCGTGCGAAGATCGATCGAGAGCAGACGGTCGGCGAAGAGCGGCGCCTCGCCGGCGACGAGGCGCAGGGCCTCGGTCGCCTGCAGCGAGCCGGCGAGCGCGACGACCGGCCCCAGGATGCCCGAGTCCTGGCACGGGGCGAGGTCGCCGTCGGGCGGCGCCTCCTCGAAGATGCAGCGGTAGCAGGCCGTGACGCCGGGGAGGACCGTCAGGAGCTGGGCGCGGAAATCGATCGCGCCGGCGTGGACGAGCGGCACGCGCGCCGCGACCGCGGCGTCGCTCACGACGAACTTCGAGGCGATCGAGTCCGTACCGTCGAGGACGACGTGGAAGCCGGCGAGCCGGCCCGCGTCGCGTTCGGTGAAGCGCGCCTGCAGCGTGTCGATGCGCAGGCCCGGCGCGATCTGGCCCAGGCGCTCGGCGGCGACGTCGACCTTCGGGCGTCCGATGGCCGCGTCGTCGTAGAGCGGCTGGCGGGGCAGGTTCGAGACGTCGACGACGTCGGGGTCGACGAGGCCGATCGTGCCGACGCCGCCGCGCGCGAGGGCGAGCGCGGCCGAGCAGCCGAGCCCGCCCACCCCGATCACCAGGGCCCGGATCCCGCTCGACGTCGATGGTTCGTTTCGCACGCTCATGGCAACAAAAAAACCCCACTCCAACCGAAAGGGGGGAGAGGGGTCGTCCAGGGCGCTGCGCTTCCTTATCTTCCTCGAGGCTCGCGCCTCTCGTCGGACTTAGCACCAGCGTTTCGTTGTGTCCCGAAACCGGTTGCTGTGGCTTCGCAGGGCCGATCCCTCCGCCACTCTGGATAAGGTATGTGGGAGTCGTCTCGTCTCTTCGGTCGAGGTAACCCGAAAGGCGAAGCCCTGTCAAACCTGTGCGGTGCGCCGGGTCCAGCCACCGCGCTCGATCACCGCGACGCCCAGCAGGATCAGCGATGGTCCGCTCGGAAGCTCGGGGTGCAGCATCGCGAACGAGCCGACGCCGACCAGCGCCGCGCCGCACCAGCGGTCGAGCCGTCGCCGCCCTGCGCCGGTCATGCAGCATCTCCGCCTTCCGCAACCCTCGCCCGCGTGGCGACGAGGCTCGCGAGCCCGCGCCGGGTCGCGCGGTTCGCGAGCCAGGCGAGCGAGAGCACGACGTAGCCGCAGGCGAAGGCGTAGCCGGCCTGGGCCTCGAACTCGCGCGGGTTCGCGAACAGGGACGGCGCGATCTCGGGGACGAGCTGGGTCGCCACCTGCACGGAGAACAGGACGAAGAGCATGGCGCCCTCCCGCACCGACAGGGCGAACGACGCGAGCATCACGACCGCCAGACCCGACTGCGCGGCAGTGAGGAAGATCTCGCGCGCCTGCGTCGCGGTGAGCGGCATCGGATCCAGCCGCCCCAGCGAGATCCCGTAGGCGAGCGGCAGCGCACCCACGAGCAGCGTCCATTGGTTCACCTTCGACGACAGGAGCACGCTCAACCCCTCGGTCGCGGCCCCGCGCAGCACGAAGAGGATCGCCACGATGAACTCGGGCGCCTCGGAGGCGAGCGGCGCCAGCCACTGGATGAGCAGATACTCCGGCACCGCCAGCGATCGGCCGATGGTGATGAGCGATTCGGCGAACGGCTCGGCCGCCGCGAAGATCGCGAGCGCCGAGCCGAGGAACATGGCGACGATGACCGCACGCCTGCGTCCGGCCGAGAGCCGCGCGATCAGGAGCGGCGGGCCGACCAGGTGCGGCGCCTCGACGGGTTGGCGCAGCAGCGTGCGGGTGTACCACGCGAAGATGGCGAGCAGGACGACGGTGTCGAGGAGCGAGAGCGTCGCCTTGAGTGGGATCACGAGCGCGTAGAGGGTCGCGACCAGCAGGGCCAGGATCTCGGCCGATTGCGCGGGACGGAGGACGATCTCGCGCGACGCGCCCCGGCTCCGCGCCCACAGGACGAAGACGAGCGACGCCCAACCGACGCCGATCAGCAGGCGGTTCGCGCCCGTCATGTTCGCGGTCGCGTAACCGACGTAGGCGGGATCGCGCGCGGCCTGCCAGGCGAGATAGAGGTCCACCGCGTACTCGGGGAGCACCGCGATGACGGCGAGCCCGGCCAGCGCGACGCCGCGCGGGACGTCGAGCTGCGCCACCTCCGCGGCCCACGAGAGCAGGAACGCTGCGCCGAAGATGGCGAGCCCGGAGGCGAACGCCTCCAGCCCCGGGGGCAGGTGGAGCCCCAGCGCGCGCAGCACGAGCCATTGCAGGGCGAGCCCCGAAGCCAGCAGCAGTGACACCATGTGTCCCATCGAAACGAACCTCCCGCGACGATTTCGCGAGAGGTCTCGATCCGGAGGGCGTGCCCTCTACCGGCGTACCGGGCCGCGCGAGCGACCGTGATGACGACACGCCGAACCGGCGGGTGATCTACTCCCCTATCGCAGGGGCGACCTTATCCGGCGGTCCGGGGCGTGTCGAGGCGGTCTCGCCGCCGGCCGATCGCGTTGTGTGCTCCCGGACGATCGGGTACGTCGCGGAGCCATGTCACGTGCGGTGGTGCTCGCCTGCGCGCTCCTCTCGCTCGCCTGCTCGCGCCAGGCGGCCGCGCCGAAGACGGCGGGCGCGTCCGACGCCGCGCGTGCCGTCGTTTCGGCGCCCGATCGATCGGAGGCCGACCGCACGCTCGATGCCGGACGCCACCCCGCCGAGCTGCTCACGTTCGCTCGCGTCGGACCGGGGCAGCACGTGGCTGAGCTCGGGGCGGGCGGCGGCTACACCAGCGAGCTGCTCGCGCGGTCGGTCGGGCCGACCGGCGTCGTCTACGGGCAGAACTCGCCTCTCATCCTCGAGCGGTTCGCGGAGAAGCCCTGGAGCGAGCGCCTCGCGAAGCCGGTCATGCGCAACGTCGTGCGGGTCGATCGCGAGTTCGCGGATCCCCTCCCGCCCGAGGCGCACGACCTCGACGCGGTGCTGATCGTCCTCTTCTACCACGACACCGTGTGGATGGGCGTCGACCGGGCGCAGATGAATCGCGCCGTCTACAGGGCGCTCCGGCCGGGCGGCCTCTACGTCGTCGTCGATCACAGCGGCGGCGCTGGTTCCGGCGCGACGCAGACCCAGACGCTCCACCGCATCGAGGAGTCGGTCGTGCGCGACGAGGTGCGCGCCGCCGGCTTCCAGCTCGCATGGGAAGCCGACTTCCTGCGCAATCCTCAGGACTCCCGCGACTGGAACGCCTCGCCGCGCGTCGCCGCCGAGCGCCGCGGGACGAGCGACCGGTTCGTGCTGGGATTCGTGAAGCCGGTGTCGTAGTGGCTCGCCCCGTGCCGACGCAGACCGACTGGGTCGCGGAGCTCGCGCGTGCGACCGACCTCCTCGAGGCGATCGTCGACGACCGGAGCCTCCTCGCGCTCTTGGATCTCGACCTGCGCACGCGATTGCTCACGGCAGCGGGCCGGATCGCGCGTCCCGATCCCGTTTCGCGACGCCGCCTCGCCCGCGCCTTCCGGCGCCGCGAGCGCGACGAGCAGCGCCGGACCGACGGGGCCGTCCTCGAGCGCACGGGCGCACGCGCGCTGCGACGGGCGGCGGTCTACCCGACGCCGCGGCCGGGCGCGGCGGAGCTCCCGTCGCCCGAGCCCGTGAGCGACGAGCTGCGCGAGGCGCGCACATGCTACGTCTGCAAGGAGGAGTTCCGGCGGGTGCACTTCTTCTACGACTCGCTCTGCGAGCCGTGCGCCGCTCTCAACTGGCGCAAGCGCTATCAGACGGCCGATCTCCGCGGCCGCGTGGCCCTCGTCACGGGCGCCCGCGTGAAGATCGGGTACCACGCGGCCATCATGCTGCTGCGCGCCGGCGCGCGGGTGATCGCGACCACGCGCTTTCCGCGCGATGCCGCGCAACGCTACGCGCGCGAGCCCGACTTCGCGCAGTGGGGTGAGCGCCTCGCCGTGTACGGCGTCGACCTCCGCCATACGCCGAGCGTCGAGACGTTCTGCCGCGAGGTGATCTCCCGCTTCGATCGCCTCGACTTCATCGTCAACAACGCGTGCCAGACCGTGCGGCGACCGGCCGGGTTCTACGATCATCTGCTGCGCACGGAGACCGAGCCGATCGCCTCCCGCCCCATGGCCGAGCAGCGCCTGCTGGAGGGGCACGAGCGGCTGGGCGGGACCACCGGGGTGGCGGCGCCCCGCGCGCTCGTCGACTCGGTGCGGGCGAGCCAGGTGGCGCTGCTCGAAGAGGACCTGCGACGCGGACACGACATCTTCCCCGCCGGTGAGCTCGACGCCGATCTCCAGCAGGTCGACCTCCGCGATCGCAACAGCTGGCGCCTGGCGCTCGACGAGGTGTCGGCGGTCGAGCTGCTGGAGGTGCACCTCGTGAACGCGGTCGCGCCGTTCGTCCTGAACGCGCGCCTGAAGGCGCTCATGCTGCGCGAGCGGACGTACGACAAGCACATCGTGAACGTGTCGGCGATGGAGGGGCAGTTCTACCGCGCGTTCAAGACCGACAAGCATCCGCACACGAACATGGCCAAGGCGGCCCTCAACATGATGACGCGGACGTCGGCCGCCGACTACGTCAAGGACGGCATCCACATGAACAGCGTCGACACCGGCTGGATCACCGACGAGGATCCTGCGCCCGTCGCGGAGCGCAAGCGCAGCGAGCACGGCTTCGTCCCGCCGCTCGACGTCGTCGACGGGGCGGCGCGCATCCTGGATCCCATCTTCTCGGGCTTCCAGACCGGCGAGCACGTCTGGGGCCTGTTCCTGAAGGACTACAGGCCGACGCGGTGGTGAGCGTGTCGCGCGCCCTCGGCGCCGTCGCGGCCCTCGCGCTCGCGGCGCTGCTCGCCGTCGCCTGCCGGGAAGGCGAGCGCACGGCGCCGACCCGCGCGGCGATCACGGCCACCGCGGCGCCCACGGCGTCGGCAGGCGTCCCCGGAACCACCGCGTGCACGGCGAACGACGCTGCCGGATGCGCGTCCGCGTCCGCGACCGAGACCGCGATCCTCGCCGGCGGCTGCTTCTGGGGCATGGAGGAGATCCTGCGCGGCATTCCCGGCGTGCTCGATACGGAGGTCGGCTACACCGGCGGGACGATCGAGCACCCGACCTACGGCGACGTGCACACCGGGACGACCGGGCACGCCGAGGCGGTGCGCATCATGTTCGATCCCGCGCGGCTCTCGTACGAGGACCTGCTCGAGAAGTGGTTCTTCCGCATGCACGATCCCACCACGAAGAACCGCCAGGGTAACGACGTCGGCTCGCAGTATCGCTCCGCGATCTTCGTCACCTCCGACGCCCAGCGCACCGTCGCCGAGCGCGTGAAGGCGCGCGTCGACGCGAGCGGCAGGTGGCCGGCGCCGATCGTCACCGAGATCGTCGCGGCCGGTCCGTTCACGCCCGCCGAGGAGTACCACCAGGACTACCTGCAGAAGCACCCGGACGGCTACACCTGCCACTACCTGCGCGACTAGGAGCGAGCGATGGAGCGGGGGACGACCCTCTACCACGGTGGCCGCGTGCTGGTGATGGACGGCGGGACGCCGCCGGCCGAGGCGCTCGTCGTGCGCGACGGGAAGGTCGCCGCCGTCGGGACGGCGTCCGACATGGCGCGCGTCGCGGGTGCCGGCGCCGTGCGCGTGCCGGTCGGCGGCGCGACCATCATGCCGGGCCTCGTCGACACGCATCCGCACCTGATCCACTTCGGCGCCTTCGCCGAGCCGCTGGTCGACCTCTCGGACGCGCGCGACCACGACGACATCGTCGCGCGCCTGGCCCGTCGCGCCGCCGGGACGCCGCCGGGCGAGTGGGTCATGGCGACGCCGGTCGGCGAGCCCCATTACTTCCTGCGTCGCTCGTGGCGCGACCTTCCCGAGCGCATGCTGCCCGACCGGCACGTCCTCGATCGCGCGACGCGCGACCACCCCGTGTGGATCCAGGCGTGGGCGCCCGTCATCCCCAACGTGTGCGCGTTCAACTCCGCGGGCCTCGCGGCGCTCGGCCTCGGGCGCGAGACGCCGGCTCGGGTCGAGAACGTGTGGATCGAGAAGGACGCGGGCGGCGAGCCGACCGGCCGCCTCACGGGCTCGGTCAACAACTACTACACGAACGACGCGTTCATGAACCGGCTGCTCCGCGAGCTCCCGCTCCTGCGACCGGAGACGGTGCTGCCCGGGGCGCGCCGCGCGATGGCGGCGTACAACCGTCTCGGCGTGACGGCGGTGTACGAGGGCCACGCGATGGGTCACGGCGAGATCGGGGCCTACCGCGCGCTACGCGCCGAGGGAGCGCTCACCGTTCGGGTGCTGACCGCGCTCGAGGCGGAGGCGTACGGGCTTCCCTGGACGCACGGGCTGTCGATGGCGGAGTTCGACGAGCACCTGGAGGAAGCGCTCGCCATGACCGACCGGAGCGACGACTGGCTACGCGCCGACGGCGTCACGCTCTCGCGCGGCGGCCCTTGCTGGCCCGGCTTCCTGCGCATGCACGAGCCCTACCGCGGTCCGTACGGCGAGCCGACCACGGGCGTCACGTTCGTCGAGCCGGAGAAGGAGGAGCGTGCGCTCGGGTTCTGCGCGGCGCGCGGGCTGCGACTCAACTTCATCGGCGCCGGCTACCGCGACCACGACGACTTCCTGCCGCGCGCCGAGGCGGTGGCGGCGCGCGATCCGTCGATACGCGAGCGCGGCTGGATCCTGCAGCACGCCTACCTCGTGACCCCGGAGCAGGCACGCCGCTACGCCGCGCTCGGCTTTCGCGTGACGACCAGCATGTCGTTCTCGTGGGGGAAGGGCGATCTCTTCGCCGAGCGCGTGGGGCGGCACGTCTGGGCGGATCTGATCCCGCTGCGCCGGCTGCTCGACGCCGGCCTCGTCGTCGGCTGCGGCACCGATTGGGGGCCGAAGAACGTCTTCGAGCACGTCCAGCTCGCCGAGACGCACCGATTCTGCGGCAGCGGCCATCGCAACGACGGCCCCGCGCAGAAGGTGACGCGCGCCGAGGCGCTCTCCATGTGGACCCGCGACGCCGCGCGCGTGCTCGGCTGGGACGGCATCGGCACGCTCGCCCCCGGCAGCCACGCCGACTTCATCGTCGTCGACCGCGACCCGCTCGCCTGCTCGCTCGACGACCTGCCGTCCACACGCGTTCTCCGCACCGTCGTCGCGGGACGGACGGTGTTCGAAGCTTCGTAGGGCTCCACGTGGCCGAAGCGTCGGAGCGCGAAAGCGGCGTCGCGCCGACCGGCGACGCGCGGGCGTGCGGCGGCGTGGCGTCGCTAGGTCGGGGGCAGGGCGGAGGCGCCTGCGAAGCGGCGCGACGAAATGTAGCCCCGAGACGAGCCGCGTGTCCTGTCGCGCGGCGTAGCCGAAGCCGAAGCCCTGCCCCCGACCTCGCGGACCGCTCCGCCGTCACCCCTCCCCGCCGGTCTCGAGCCGGACGAGACGCCGGTCCGACGCGCGAAGCGCCGCGATGAGCCCGTCGTCGAGGACGGAGAGCAGCTTCAGTAGCGCTGGCCGGTCGTGTTGCCCGTGTCGGGATACGCCGACACGGCTTTGGGGACGGCGACGCGATCGGGACGCACGCGCGAGCTGTCGATGAACGCGACCAGCTTTGGTAGGGCCTCGTCGGTCGGAGGCGGGTCGCTGCCGAGCTCCTTGCGGGCTTCCTCGCCGAGCGGGCCCTGCGGGCGTAGCTGCAGGATCGTCTCGTACGCGAGCTTCGCACCCTCGGTCTCCTCGCGGTCCGTGTACGCTGCGCCGAACGTCGCCAGCACGTCGGCGGTCGCGTCGGTCTCGGGGTATTCGGTCAGCAGGCCCCGCAGCCGGCTCTCGGCCGCCCGGATGCTCTTGCGCCGCAGGTAGTAGGTGGCGACCTCGGCCTCGTGCCGTGCGAGCGCTTCGCGGCACTCGCGAATGCGAATGTTGGCACGCTCGGCCCAGGGCGTATTCGGGAACCGGTCGACGATGTTGTGGAACGACGTGAGCGCGTTCTTGATCGCCTGCTGATCGCGATCGGCGGTCGTGTACTGCGCCATGTAGGAGAGGCCGCGGTAGTACTCGACCGACGGCAGGAACGGACTCGTCGGGTGCATGCGCTCGAAGTTGCCGAACGCGGCGATCGCCTCCGGGTAACGATCGGCCTGGTAGTACGCTTGCGCGATCTTCAGCTCCGCCTCCTCGGCGTGGGCGTCGAACGGATACTGGTCGAGGAGGGCCTTGTACTTCTGGACGGCGTAGTCGTAGGCCTCGTCCTCGAACGCCTCGTTGGCCTCGGTCCACAGCTCGTCGGCGGGAAGCGTCGGCTTCTTGCCGGCGCAGCCGAGCGCGCCCGCGACCAGCACGACGGCGACCACCAGGGTACGCAGCGACATGCGAGGCACCTAGAGGATGGCCCACGGGGAGTCAACGCGCGCGAGTTGAAGGAGCACCTGCGGGCGGATAACGGGCGAACCACGTGGCCGGGCTCTTCGCGATGTGGCGCTCGACGCGCATGGTCGTGCTCACCGCGATCTGCGCGGCGCTCTACGCCGCCATCCTCATTCCCTTCAAGGTGGTTCCCCTGATCCCCGGGGTCACCGAGTTCCGGCCGGCCAACGCGGTGCCGATCGTGTGCTCCTTCCTGTTCGGGCCGGCGGGGGCGTGGGGCGCGGCGTTCGGCAACCTGATCGGCGACTTCTTCGGCGGTCTCGGGCCGGGCGACCTGTTCGGCTTCGTGGCGAACCTGGGCTACGGCCTCGTGCCGTACGCGGTCTGGGGCGCCGTGACGGACGCGCCGCCCGTCGGCGGCGGCCCCGTGCGCTGGCTCGGGCTCCTGCTCGTCATCGCGCTCGCGAGCACGCTCTGCGCGACGATCGTCGGCTGGGGTCTGCACACGCTCGGCTTCCATCCGTTCACGGTGCTGGGGCCGCTCGTGCTCGCGAACAACCTCGTCGCGGCGGCGGTCCTGGCGCCGCTCCTCCTGGGCGTCCTGTATCCGCGCATCGCGCGGGCGCGTCTGCTCTTCCGCGATCTGCTGCCGCCGCGCGCGCCGACGTCTCGCGCGCGCCGGGCGCTCGGCGTCGCGCTCGTCGTCGCCGGCACGGTCGGTGGGTTCGCCGCAGGCGAGCTCATCGGGCTCGGACGGTGGACGCCGCCGTGGTCGGTCGTGCACACGACGGGTGGGACGGCGGAGATGGGGCTCGGTCTCCTGCCCATCATCGCGACGGCGGCGGTGGGGCTCGCGCTCCTGTGAGCGCGGGCGTCGAGACGCGCGCGCTCACGTGCCGCTACGACGGGCGGGAGCGTCCGGCGCTCGAGGACGTATCGCTGCGTCTCGGCGCGGGGACGCTCACCCTCGTCATGGGCGCGACGGGCGCCGGCAAGACCACCCTGGCGAGCTGCCTTGCCCGTATCGTGCCCTGCTTCACGCCGGCCACGGTGTCGGGCGAGGTGCGGCTCGGCGACCAGCTCGTCTCCGACCGGACCGTCGGCGATCTCGCGGGCACGATCGGCATGGTGTTCCAGGACTTCGAGGCGCAGCTCTTCTCGACCGACGTCACGCAGGAGGTCGTCTTCGGGCTCGAGCAGATGGGCGTGCCGCCTGCCCGGATGCCCGAGCGGATCGCCGCGGCGCTCGGCGCCGTCGGGCTCACGGGCTTCGAGGGGCGCGATCCGACGACCCTCTCGGGCGGCGAGAAGCAGCGGCTCGCGATCGCGGGGCTGCTGGCACTCGAGCCCGACATCCTGGTGCTCGACGAGCCGACGACGGATCTCGATCCCGTCGGGCGGCGCGAGGTGCTGGGCGTGCTCGACGGCGCGACTGCGCGCGGCCGCACCGTCGTCCTCGTCGAGCACGACACGGTTGCCGCCGAGCGGGCCGACCTCGTCGTGCTCCTGCAGTCGGGTCGGGTGATCGCGGCCGGTCCGCCCGCGCTCGTCCTCGGGGATGCGAAGCGATGCGAGACCGCCGGGGTTCGGCCGCCGGATGCGGCGCGCGTCTTCGCCGCGCTCGGTCTCGCCGATCCGCCGCTCGACGTCGAGACGGCCGCCGATCGCCTGCGGGCTCGCCGCCTCGTGCCAGTGCCGCCGACGGCTCCCGACCCACCGCCGCGCGCGCGCGAGCCGCTCGTGCGGATCGAGCACGTGACGCACCGCTACGGCGACGGACGCGAAGCCCTGCGCGACGTCAGCCTGACCGTCGGCCGCGGCGATCTCCTGGCGCTCGTCGGACGCAACGGATCGGGCAAGACGACCCTCGCGAAGCACATGAACGGGCTCCTCGCGCCCACGGACGGACGCGTCCTCCTGGCCGGGACCGACATCGCGACGCTCTCGCTCGAAGGCGTGGCCGGGCGCGTCGGTTTCGTCTTCCAGGATCCCGACCACCAGCTCTTCGCCGCCACCGTCGCCGACGAGGTCGCGTTCGGGCCCCGCAACCTCGGCCTCGCTGCGGACGAGGTCGCGGCCCGCGTCGACGAAGCGCTGGCCGCAGTCGGCCTGGCGGACCGGTCGGCCGATCCGTTCCTCCTCGACAAGGGCGCGCGGCAACGCCTCGCCGTCGCCTCGGTGCTCGCGATGCGCCCCGAGACCCTCGTCCTCGACGAGCCGACGACGGGCCTCGACCATCCCGAGCAGGTGCGGATGCTCGAGCTCCTGCGCGCACTCAACGCCGCCGGCCGCACGATCGTCATCATCACGCACACGCCCTGGGTGATCGCCGAGTACGCCGAGCGCGTCGTCCTCCTGGCGCAGGGCCGGATCGGCTACGACGGACCGGTGCGCGGGTTCTTCGCCGATCCGGCCCTCGTCGCGCACGCCTCGTTCCGTGCCCCCGACGTGACGCGGCTCGGACAGGCGTTCGGTTGCACGCCGCTCACGGTCGAGGAGCTCCTGGCCTGGATGCCACGCGGGGGACGCTCGTGACGCTCTCGCTCTACGTGCCGACGCCGAGCCCGCTCCACCGATTGCATCCGGTGACGAAGCTCGCGGGGCTGGTCGCCCTCGTGCTGGCGGCCTTCGTCGTCGACGCGCCGGCGTACCTCCTGCCGCTCGGCGCGATCGTGGGCGTGCTGCTCGTCGTGGCGGATGCGCTGCCGGTGGTCCGCCGCTTCCGGACGCTGTTCGTGGTCGTGTTCGTGTTCACGCTCGTCGTGTGGACGTTCTTCTTCAAGACCGTGTTCGTGCCGACCCGCGCGGGCTTCGAGTTCGGCCTCTCGACCGCCATCCGGCTCGACACCTTCCTCGCGACCGGGCTCCTCTTCCTTGCCACCACGCGCGTGGAGGAGATCGCGTACGCCCTCGGACGGCTCGGCGTACCGTACAAGATCGGGTTCGTGCTGACGCTCGCCTTCCGCCTCGTGCCACTCTTCTTCGACGCGGCCGGGACGATCGTCCAGGCCCAGCGCTGCCGCGGGCTTCGCATGGACGAGGGCGGAGTGATCGTCCGCCTGCGCCGGTTCGTCCCCGTCATCGTTCCGGTGTTCGTGGGCGCGCTCCGTCGCGCCGATCGCATGGCGATGGCGCTCGAGCTGCGCGGTTTCAACTCGGGTCGCCCGCGGACGACGTATCTGCGGGCGCGCCCGGCGCGGCGCGATCTCGTCGCCGGTCTCGCCGCGCTCGGCGTGATGGTGAGCTACCTCGCGCTGTGGGCGCACGGGCTCGGCGTGCTCGCACGATGAGTTGACTACCCGCGGGGCGGCCCCTAGCATCGCAACCTTGTACGGCAACGGCAGACGGCGCCGCGTCGTCGTGACGGGCGTCGGGCTGGTCACGCCCCTCGGGACCGGCGCCGAGACGACGTGGAAGGGGTTGATTGCCGGACGATCGGGCGTTCGCCCCGTGTCGCGCTTCGACGCTTCGTACCTGCCGGTGCGCATCGGCGGCGAGGTCCCGGACTTCGAGCCCCTGCAGTGGCTCGAGAAGAAGGACCTCAAGAAGACCGACCTGGTCGTCCAGTACGCGCTCGCGGCGGCGCAGATGGCGGTCGCCGAGGCCGGGCTGCCGGTGCCGTTCGCGCATCCGGCGCGCGCCGGCGTGATCGTCGGCGTCGGCATGGGCGGGGTGTCGAGCATCGAGGAGGCCTACGGCCTCTTCGTACGCAAGGAGTTCCGAAAGGTCTCGCCGTTTTTCATCCCGCGAATCATCCCGAACATGGCCGCTGGCCACGTGGCGATGCGCTTCGGGGCGCGCGGCCCGAACTTCGCCACGACGAGCGCCTGCTCGTCGGGCGCCCACGCGCTCGGCGAGGCCGTGCGTCTCATCCGCGACGGCACCCAGGACGTCATGCTCGCCGGCGGCGCCGAGGCGCCGGTGACGCTGATCGGCGTCGGCGGGTTCGCCGCCATGCGCGCCCTCGCGACCAGCTACAACGACGATCCGACGCGCGCGAGCCGCCCCTTCGACCAGGACCGCGAAGGCTTCGTCATCGCCGAGGGCGCCGGCATGCTCGTGCTGGAGTCGCTCGAGCACGCGACGGCGCGCGGCGCGCGGCCGCTGGTCGAGATCGCGGGCTACGGCGCGAACTGCGACGCCTATCACATGACCCAGCCCGCGCCCGAGGGCGTCGGCGCCGCCGAGTGCATGGCGCTCGCCCTCGAGGACGCCGCGATCGCGCCCGAGGCCGTCGGCTACGTGAACGCGCACGGCACGAGCACGCCGTACAATGACGAGGCGGAGACGCTGGCGGTGAAGCGCGTCTTCGGCGAGCATGCCCGGCGGCTCGCCATCAGCTCGACGAAGTCCATGACCGGCCACCTTCTCGGTGCGGCCGGCGCCGTCGAGGCCGGCATCACCGTGCTGGCGCTCCGCGACTCCGTCCTGCCGCCGACGATCAACCTCGACCATCCCGACGCCGCGTGCGACCTCGACTACGTCCCGCACACGGCGCGTGAAGCGTCGGTCGAGGTGGCGCTCTCCAACTCCTTCGGGTTCGGCGGGACGAACGTCTGCCTCGCGTTCCGGCGCCTGTCGTGACCGCGCCGTTCGCGCGGCGGCTGCACTTCGTCGTCGGCAAGGGCGGGGTGGGGAAGACGACGGTCGCGTGCGCGCTGGCGCGCCTGTTCGCGCGGCGGGGGTTTCGGACGCTCGCGGTCGAGATGGAGGCGGGCGGGCGCCTGCCCGCCGTGCTCGGGGCACCTGCGTCGGTTGGCACGCCGAGCGCGATCGACGCGAACCTCTCCGTGGTCTCGATCGACGGCCGCGCTGCGCTCGAAGAGTATCTCGGCCTCATCATCCCGGTGCGCCGTCTGCTCTCGACCGTGTTCTCGAGCCGCATCTACCAGTACTTCGTGGCCGCGGCGCCGGGGTTGAAGGAGCTGATGACGGTCGGCAAGGTCTGGTACGAGGCGACGCGTCGCGAGGGCACGCGTCCGGCGTGGGACGTGATCGTCGTCGACGCGCCGGCGACCGGTCACGGCCTGCACTATCTCCGCATGCCGCAGGCCGCCCGCGACACGTTCGGGGCCGGGCTCGTCGAGCGCGAGGCGACGAAGGTCGTGGAGCTGTTGCAGGATCCGGCGACGACCGCGGTGCACCTCGTGACGCTGGCCGAGGACATGCCGGTCACCGAGACGCTCGAGGCGCACGCGCAGATCGCCGGCCCGCTCCACCTGCCGATCGGCGCGGTCATCGTGAACCGCATGCACGCGCGTCGCTTCACCGCCGAGGTGATCGAGCGGGTCGAGCGCGCGGCGGAGGCGGCGCACGGCGACGAGCGCACGATCCTCGCCGCGGTCGCCGCGCGCGCGACCGAGGAGAGCGGCTGGGCCGCGATCAACGCGCAGCACGCCGAGCGCTTGCGCGCCGCGCTCGGGCAGGCGTCGATCGTCGAGCTGCCGTACCTCTTCGCCGAGGAGTTCGGCGCCGCCGAGATCGACCTCCTGTCGCGGCACCTCGAGGAGGGTGCGGCCCTACCGGCCGCGCGCCGGGCATGAAGCTCCGCAAGCTCGTCGAGCGCCACCAGGTCGTCATCTCCGCTGGCAGCGGCGGGGTGGGGAAGACGACCGTCGCGGCCTCGATCGCCGTGTGGGGGGCGCTCCAGGGCCGGCGGACGGCCGTGCTCACGATCGATCCGGCGCGCCGTCTCGCGACCTCGCTCGGTCTCGAGACGCTGGGTCACGAGCCGCGCGAGATCCCCCGCGAGCTCTTCGTCGCCCAGGGGCTCGAGCCGCGCGCGCCACTCTCCGCGATGATGCTCGACCAGAAGGGCGCGTGGGACGCGCTCGTCGAACGCCACGCGCCGCCCGAGGCGCGCGCCCGCATCCTGGGCAACGCGTTCTACCAGCACCTGTCGCAGACCTTCGCCGGCTCGCAGGAGTACATGGCCATCGAGCAGCTCTGCGTGCTGGTCGAGAGCGGGGCCTACGACCTCATCGTGGTGGACACACCGCCGACGCGCCACGCGCTCGACTTCCTCGAAGCGCCGCGCCGGATCGACGACTTCCTCGATCGCAGCGTGATCAAGTGGTTCGTGCGGCCCTACTGGAGCGCCGGCTGGTCGGCGCTGCGCGCCGTCAACCGCACGGCGGGCTTCCTCCTGCATCGCCTCGAGCAGGCGACCGGCGTCGCCGCGCTCGCCGAAATATCGGATTTCTTCGCCAGCATGAGCGGGCTCTTCGAGAACTTCCACGTGCGCATCGAGCGGGCCTACGAAGTGCTGCGGGGCCCCGGGACGGCCTTCGTCGTGGTGTCGAGCCCGGAGGAGCAGGTGCTGGGCGACGCGGAGTACCTGGCCGGGAAGATGGCGGAGCTCGGCATGCCGCTCAAGGGCGTCGTCATGAATCGCGTGCATCCGGAGCTCCGCGCGAGCGCGCGCGGCGACGTCGTCGATCCGGACGACGCGACCGAGATGGAGCGGCTGCTGGCTCGCGCCGTCGGCGCCGCGGAAGCGGCGGCGCTCGCCGCCAACTTTGCCGACTACCAGGCGCTCGCGCGCGGGGAGCAGCTCCGCACCGAGCAGTTCCGCAGCGAGCTGCCGCGGGCGATCCCGTTCGTCGAGGTCCCGAACTTCGCGCGCGACGTGCACGACCTCGCGTCGCTCGCCGCGATGCACGCGCACCTGTTCGCGTAATCGGCCGCTGCGCGTCTAGGCCTTCGACAGCGCGCCCTTGACGAGGGCGACGGCGAGGAGGACCACCACGCCGCCGACTCCCCCGCTCGCGACCTGGCCGAGGATCGAGCCGAGGCCGCCACCTGCGTCCAGGGTGGCGAAGAGCCCGAGGGCGTGCAGCAACGAGCCGCCGATCCCGACGCCGAAGATGCCGGCCAGCGAGTTGCCGACGATGCCGAGGCTCCGTTGCGGGATGGCGCCCGCCGCGAGGTTGCCGCCGACCGCACCACAGATGAGCGGGACGAGCAGGTTCGTAAAGTCCACTTCGCCTCCTCGGGAGGGTTGCTCGGGCTAGCCCGATGCCGGCTTCTCGGTCGACGAGGCAGATACGCCTCGCTCTCTGTGGGCGTCAAGCCGCCGCACGACCCGGTCGTCGGGCTCCGCTGTGACGCAGGGCGTGCGAAGCTACGCCTTCATGTGGGCGAAGGAGGGGCTCGCCCCTACGGGATCTCCTCGCGAACAGGTTTGTGCGGGCTTTTCGTCGACGGCGGCAGATACGCCTCGCACGCACTGAGCGTGAAGCCGCCACACGGGAAGCGCCGAGAAGCGTACGGCGGCGTGCCGTTGCGACTACCCCAACACGCCCGACGGTTCGCCGCGCGCTGAAGCCGACGGCGGAGCGCGAGATCGCTCAATTGCTGGGCCGGGGTACGAGGTAGTCGAACCCCGCGGTGGGCCCCGTTGCTCGGTGGGCGAAACGTTTGGCGATTCCGTAGTTCTCCCGCAAGGGCGTCAGCAGCTCGCGAGCGACCGGGTAGCCACCTGAAAGGAAATTGATCGGGACTATGACCGAGTCGAACTCGCGCGCCGCGAGCGCGTCCTGGAGAATTTCCGGCGAAAGCTTGCCGCTCTGGAATAGCAGCGCGTACAGGTAGGGATCGTTGACGCAGATTTCTCCTGGCAGCGGGTAGCCGATGCCGGGGTAGTAGAGGTTGAGGATCTTGGGCGAATCACCTGAGATCTGCCGAATGTCGGCCGCGTCCTTCTCGGCTTGCTCCGCGGCCCGACGATTACCTTCGGGCGTGGCAAAGGTGTAGCTCATCGGATTACCGCGCGTCAGGAGGAGCTCGGTGCCCGCGGCTACGATCATCACGGCCGAGACCGTGATCGCGAATCGCCGCCCGCCGAACGCCGCTGCGACCTCGCGACCGGCGAACACCATCAATGCGAGCGAAGCGAACTCCCACTCGTGGAAGTAATTCGCCGCCGCGCCTAGCTTGCCGAGCGTCGCGAGCAACACCGCGGCCGACGCGATCCAGTAGATCACGAAGGGCGACTCCGTGAAGGCTCCACGACCACGGCGTGCGACGAGGACAGCGAGCATCGTCAGACCGAACACCAAGTTGAGCATCGCTACCGGTTGCCACAACATCTCCCTCCACAGCCATCGGAAGATCGCGCCGCTCATCGGGTTCTGCGGCGCCGTCCAGATCGAGAACCAGAAGCCGTCGCCCCACTTGAGTTGCGCGAGGAGAGCGAACGCGCCCAGCAGTGAGACGAGCAGGATACTCAAGGCGAGTCCGCGGCGGCGGTTCGCGAGCAGCATGAAGGCGACGCACGCGGCGCTCGCCGCAACCATCGATTGCTTGGACGCGATGGCGAGCACGCAGCAGAGCGCGCTGGGTAGGATCCAAGCAGATCTCACGCGAGCTCGGTCCGCGCACAGCACCGCTACGAACGCGAACATCACGCCGAGGAAGTCGCCCTTGAGGATCGCCGCGTTGCTGCACACCGGTCGCACCAGGAAAAACGCGCCGAGTGCGAGTGCCGCGAGCGAGCTCTCGCCCTCGCGGACGACGAAGAGCAGCGCGACGAGCAGCAGCACGCAACTCAGATTGACGATGCGCCCGGCGAGGAACGGACGCTGCGGATCGCTCGGCATCGTCGCGCTGATCGCGTGATACAGCGGCGTGTACATCGTGATCCAGAAAGGAGCGTGCGCGTACACCGCCGGGTCGTAGGGATTCCGGTCGTCACGCAACAACTCGATCGTACGCAGGCTCGGCGTTTCGTACACCAGGTCGTACTTGGCCGCGAGTTCGTCACGCCACGAAGGGACCGCGCGGCCGAGTGACAGTGCGCACACCACCAGTGCGCCGATCCAAAGGATCCGCTCGGACTTGACGTCGAGCGGCGGGGCGCTCATCGGGGCCCAGACGTGGAGGGCCGTCGGCGACCAATCGTGCGCACAGTTCCGTCGCGCGACATCGCGACTAGCGCGAGCCAGAGAACGAACGCGACCGCGGAGACGGCCACCCCCAGGCGGCGCATCGGCGTCATGTGAAAGCGTGCTTCGATTACGCCGTCGCGCACGGGTGGTACCGTCACGCGCAGCAGGCCGGCCGGATCCTTGTCCGTCTCGACCGGCTGTCCGTCGAGGGTGACCCGCCAGCCGGCAGGGAAGAAGTACTGTGGCACGACCACGGACGCGCCCTGTTCCGTTGTGACCCGGACCCGGATCCAGCCCTGCCCCCGATCGATCGACGCCCTCTCGCACTCGGGGATGCAGCGCAGCTCACGCGGGACCGTTCTTGCACGGAACGCCTGCGCATCGGGCGGTAGCCACTCGCCGGCGAGATCCGGTACAAAAAAAATACCCCGAAGGTCCGCGCCGTCATGTACGACCGGGTACCGGATGAGGGGTCCAGGCGTGAGCCCGACCGCCGCCCACCAGAGCAAGGCCAGGATCCCGCCCCCTGCAACGACGCGAGGCAACAGGGGTTGGCAGCCCGCGAGCATCGCGGTTGCCACGGTCAGCGCGACGAGCAGCCGCCACGGGAACTGAAGCAGCCGGAGGAGAGGTAGCCGCTCCCAGACGAACTGCGATGCCGGTGTCATCAGGAACATGCTGAGCGCGGTGACGGTCCAAAGGAGCCCGACGAGGCGTCGCTGTGTCGATCTATGCTCACCGCGCCGTACACCAAGCATTACGAGACCGACGATCGCGAGCGCCGGGACGACCGGCTCGAGGTCGACCGACACGAACGTGAGGCGGCCCTCCCAGCCCAAGAGCTGACGCGCATCGATGAAATGGTACCCGTAGTGGTATGGACCGTAGGCGACGCGATCGCCGCTCGCGAGCGACCACTCGAACGCAACGGGAAACCAGTAGAAGGCGACCAATCCCATTCCGAGCAGCAGCGCTCCCACCGCCGAAAGGCCGCGGTGCCAGGCTCCGAGCGCCGCCGCGTACCAGAGCGTCGCGAGCGTAAGGAAGCCATAGCCGATGAGACCGACGCCTGCGTGTAAGACGACCAGTGCACCGCTCGCAAGGGCGAGCGCGCTCCAGGAGCGCGGGCGAGCGTCCTCGAGCCACCGTGTGAGCGCGCAGAGCGCAATGGGCAACGTCATCATGGCGGCGTACTCGGAGAGATCGCCACGGACATAGATCTCGAGACGTGGATAGTGGGAGAGAAGGAGCGCCGACCCGGCGAGCACACCAGCCACACCACCGAAGCGCGCACGGACGAGTGCGGCGGTGGCGAGGAAGCCCGCGAGCGAAAAGAGCCAGAGCGCGCCGCCGAGCGCTTCCCTCGCGGTCGAGAAAAACAACGTGAACGCGCTTGCGACGTAGAAGAAGCCGGGCTGGTAGTACCCGAAGTACGGGCTCCCGAGGCCGCCGCGGAAGTCGCTCGCCCACTGCGGGAAGGGCTGGCCAGCCCGGAGACAGTCGACGAACTCGACGAGCCGGTAGATGTACGATGCTCCCTCGTGGTTCCAGTGCAACAGATCCGGCGGGGCCCTGAAGAACAACCACGTGAGCCAAGTCGAGAGCACGGCGCCCCAAAGCATCGTCGCGAGGGCGAGCACGCGCTCGCTCGGATCGCGCGCCGACAGGTAATCGAGCGACGGCTCGGCGCCGGTCCGTACGTGCACTGCGGGCCGCGCTGTAGCCCTGGGGAACTCTCGGTGTCAACCATGGGGCTCCGTCCCCCCGCAGAGGCCGTCGCTCAGAGGGTCTTCACCAGTGTCTTCATGTCGGCGACGTTGGGGCTCGCCGGGGCCTTCCATCGCGGTCGCCGTGCCCTTCGGGATCGCCTTGCGGCCGGAGAGCGAGCCGACCCTGACGGCCGACACAATGAAGAGGACGGCCCCGAGGATCGTCTGCGATCGTGTGGGGCGCATCGTCGCCGTGGACGCCGTCGACCGTGCGTCAACCCTGTGCTGCCCGGGTCGTTGGATTTCGGGACTGGACCGAGTTCCGAAATTGCGACCTAAATGGCGCACCGGAATGCCTCGAACCCTCCTCGCGCTGCTCGGCCTCGCGCTGGCGTCGGCACGGGCGCTGTCCGCGCCCGTCGTCGCGCCGCACGTGCAGGTCGAGCTGGTAGCGGACCGCGCCTCGATCCAGCCCGGCCACGCCGCCGCCGTCGGCCTCCGGTTCGCGCTCGAGCCCGGCTGGCACGTGTACTGGCGCAATCCGGGTGACTCGGGGGAAGCGCCGAGTGTCGAGTGGACGCTCCCTCCCGGCTTCAGCGCGGGCCCGATCGAGTGGCCGACACCCGAGCGCATTCCGGTGGGACCGCTCACGAACTTCGGCTACGAGGGCGTAGCGTTGCTGCCGGTGACGCTGCGCGTTCCGGCCGATCTCCCGAGCTTCGGCACGGTCGACATCCGCGCCAAGGCGACGTGGCTCGTGTGCGACCGTGACGAGTGCATCCCGGGCTCGGCCCCGCTCTCGCTCCGACTCCCCGTCGCCGGCGGGGCGCCGGGGCCGACCGACGCGACGCCGCTGTTCGACGCGACGCGCGCGCGGCTTCCGGCGGCGGTTCCCCCAGGCTGGCAGCTCTCCGCGGACGCGAGCCCGGAGGCGATCACGCTGGTCGCGCGAGGCGTCACCGGCGCCCTCGACCCGCGGCCGCTCTTCTTCCCGTTCGCGCGCGAAGCGATCGAGCACGCCGAGCCGCAGGAGGTGACGCTCTCGCCGGACGGCTTCCGCCTCGATCTGACGCCGTGGAGCGGCGCGCGCTCGCCGCTTGCGGCCGTTGCGGGCGTGCTCACGGTCGGCGGGCATGCGTACGCGATCGACGTCGCCGTCGGCACCGCGGGTCTCGCGCTCATGCCGCTCGTGCTCGCGTTCGCGGGCGGGCTGCTCCTGAACCTCATGCCCTGCGTGTTCCCGGTGCTGGCCCTGAAGGCGCTCGGTCTCGTCGGGCTCGCCGGCGAGGCGCAACGGGACGTGCGTGTGCACGGGATCGTCTACGCGCTCGGGGTGCTGGTGTCGTTCTGGGCGCTGGCGGGCGTGCTGCTCGCGGTGCGCGCGGGCGGTGCGCAGCTCGGCTGGGGCTTCCAGCTCCAGAGCCCGGTCGTGGTGGCGTTGCTCGCGACGCTGTTCTTCTGGATGGCACTGACGCTCCTCGACGTCTCGCCCGTCGGTGCCTCGCTCATGGGGCTCGGGAACCGGCTCGCCGCCGGCGGCGGGTACCGGGCGTCGTTCTTCACGGGCGTGCTCGCGACCGTCGTCGCGACCCCGTGCACCGCGCCGTTCATGGGCACCGCGCTCGGCTATGCGCTGGTGCAGCCGCCGGCCGTCGCGCTCGGCGTGTTCACGAGCCTCGGCCTCGGGCTCGCGCTGCCGTACGTCGCCATCACGCTCGTGCCGGCGATCGGCGCGCGGCTGCCGCGGCCGGGCGCGTGGATGGAGACGTTGAAGCACGTGCTGGCGTTTCCACTCCTGGCGACCGTCGTGTGGCTCGTCTGGGTCGTGAGCCTGCAGGCGGGACCCGCCGGCGTGCTCGCGGTGCTGACGGCGATCCTCCTGGTCGCGCTCGCGATGTGGATCACGGGGCGCCGGCCGCGCGGCCGATCGCGGCTTGTCGCGGGAACCGCCGTCGCCGGCGCGCTCGGCGTCCTCGCGACGATCGTGCCCACGGCGATGGTTCCCAGCGCCGGCGGCGCGCTCGCCTGGGAGCCGTACTCGGCGGAGCGCGTCGGCGAGCACCTGCGCGCCGGCCGGCCCGTGTTCGTCGACTTCACGGCGGCCTGGTGCGTCACGTGCCAGGTGAACGAGCGGCTCGCGCTCGCGACGCCCGCCGTCACGGCCAAGATGAAGGCCATGGGCGTCGTGCCCATGCGCGCCGACTGGACGCGGCCCGACCCCGACATCGCGCGGGCGCTGCAGCGCTTCGGGCGCGACGGCGTCCCGCTCTACGTCCTGTACACGGGGCGCGAGAAGGACCCGCCCCGCATCCTCCCGCAGATCCTCACCACCGAGACGGTTCTGACCGAGCTCGATCAACTCGAGAGAAGGAGCCCCACATGAAGAGCGCATCGAAGACCATCCTCGCCGCCGCGGTCCTGGCCGCTTCGACCATCGCCGGCGCGCCGCGCACCATCGCCGCGACCGAGGTCGCGCGCGTCGGCGAGCCGGCGCCCGACTTCGCCGTCGTCGACACCAAGGGCGCGACCCGCCACCTGTCCGACTTCAAGGGCAAGGTCGTCGTGCTCGAATGGCACAACCAGGGCTGCCCGTTCGTGAAGAAGCACTACGGCAGCGGCAACATGCAGCGCCTGCAGAAGGAGATCACCGCGCAGGGCGGCGTGTGGCTGACCGTCATCTCGTCGGCGCCGGGCAAGCAGGGATTCGTCACGCCCGCCGAGGAGGACGCCTACCTCGCCGCCGAGAACGCCGTGCCCACGGCGGTCCTGCTCGACGGCGACGGCAAGGTCGGCCGCCTCTACGGCGCGAAGACGACGCCCCACATGTACCTGGTCGATGCGAAGGGCGTCCTCGTCTACGCGGGCGCCATCGACGATCGCCCGAGCGCCGACGCCTCCGACGTCGACGGCGCGAAGAACTACGTGCTCGCCGCCTACCAGGAAACGACCGCCGGCAAACCCGTCACGGTCGCCACGACGGCGCCGTACGGCTGCTCGGTAAAGTACGGCGATTGACGCGCGCCGAACTCGGCGTCGATCGCACATCGCCAGGGTGGGCGAGGGCGCCGGGTGGGGGCGCCGGCGATTTCCGCAGCGCGGGGGGCGGCGGGGCGGCCGGGGCGGGGGTGCGCGAGGATCATGAGCCGGCGCCCCCACCCGGCGCCCTCGCCCGCCCGCACATGCCGAGATCAGCCCACCGCGACGCGCGTCAGGAAGTCGGACAAGGTGAAGCCGATCAGGATCACGAGCCACGCGAAGCCGCCCGCTGCGAGCGCCCACACCAGGCGCGGCCCGTAGAAGACGTGCATGAAGAACAGCACGACGAGCGTCGCCTTGGTCACGGCGATCCCGAGCATGACGACGTTGTTGAGCGCCCCCAGGTCGACGAAGGCGACCGCGACGGTGATGCCCGTCAAGACGACCAGGGCGGTGAACACGGCGAAGTAGACGCCGAGGGTCGGGCCGGGGTGGGCGGAGTCGCTCATCAATGTCTCCCGATGAGGTAGAGGAGCGGGAAGAGGAAGATCCACACGATGTCGACGAAGTGCCAGTAGAGCCCGACCACCTCGACGGGCGCGTAGTAGGCCGGGCCGAAGCGGCCGCGCCGCGCGTCGATGATGAGCCAGGTGAGCAGGCCGAAGCCGACCAGCATGTGGAGCGCGTGGAAGCCGGTCATCGCGAAGTAGAGCGAGTAGAAGATCTGCACGTGCTGCGCGCCCTCGCCGTGCCAGACGAACCCGGGGCCCGGGACCAGGTGGTCGACCCACTTGCCGTGGTACTCGACCGCCTTGATGCCGACGAAGACGCCGCCCAGGAGGAGCGTCATCAGGAGCCACGCCATGAGCGGCCGGCGCTTGCCATGCTCGGCCGACCAGACGCCGAGCGCCATGGTGAGCGAGCTCGCGATCAGCACCGCGGTGTTGATCGTGCCGAGCGTGATGTCCAGGTGGTGCGAGCCGTCGTGGAAGGCGTGCGGGTAGAGCACGCGATACACCGTGTACGTCACGAACAGGCCGCCGAAGAACATGATCTCGTTCACGAGGAACGCCCACATGCCGAACGCCACGGCGCGACGCTGCTGGCCGGTGTCGTCGAACTGATGGGCGAGCGGCTGCGCGTCCGACAGGCTATGCAACGGCGGCCTCCGGCGCAGTCACGCGCGCCCCGTCTGGGCCGTAGTCGTACGCGTCGGCCGTGACGACCGGCGTCGTCTCGAAGTTCTCGGTCGGCGGCGGCGAGGGCGTCTGCCACTCGAGCCCGGCCGCGTTCCACGGGTTCGCCGGCGCTCTGGCGCCGTAGCGGAGCGACCACAGGAAGTAGCAGAGCGGGAGCAGATAGCCGATGCCCAGGATCGACGCGCCGGCGGTCGAGAACACGTTCAGCACCTGGAACTCGTCGGGATACGAGTGATAGCGCCGCGGCATGCCGAGGTAGCCGAGGATGAACTGCGGGAAGAACGTGAGGTTGAAGCCGAGGAAGATCACGAGGCCCGATACCTTGGCGAGCGCCTCGGGATACATGCGGCCGGTGATCTTCGGCCACCAGAAGTGGACGCCGCCGAGATACGCCATGATCGTCCCGCCCACCATGATGTAGTGGAAGTGCGCGACCACGAAGTACGTGTCGTGCACGTGGACGTCGAGGCCGAGCGCGGCGAGGAAGAGGCCGGTGAGGCCGCCGATCGTGAACAACCCCATGAAGCCGAGCGCGTAGAGCATCGGCGACTCCCACGCGATCGAGCCGCGGTAGAGCGTCGCCGTCCAGTTGAAGACCTTGATCGCGGACGGGATCGCGACGAAGAACGACAGGAACGAGAACACGAAAGCCGCGTACTGCGATTGCCCGGACACGAACATGTGGTGTCCCCACACGAGGAAGCCGAGCAGCGCGATCATGAGGCTCGACGCGGCGATGAAGCCGTAGCCGTAGATGCGGCGGCGCGCGAAGCACGTGACCACTTCCGAGATCACGCCCATGCCGGGCAGGATCATGATGTAGACGGCCGGGTGCGAGTAGAACCAGAAGAGGTGCTGGAAGAGGATCGGGTCGCCGCCGAGGGCTGGATCGAAGATGCCGATGTGGAGCCCGCGCTCGAGGCCGACCAGCGCGACGGTGATCGCGATCACGGGGGTGCCGAGCACCATGATGAGGCTCGTCGCGTAGTGCGCCCACACGAACAGCGGCAGGCGGAACCACGTGAGCCCCGGCGCGCGCATGGTGTGGATCGTCGCGATGAAGTTGAGACCCGTGAGGATCGACGAGAAGCCCGTGATGAAGATGCCGATCGCGGTCGGAATGACGTTGGTCGCCGACGACGCGGTCGAGTACGGCGTATAGAACGTCCAGCCCGTGTCGACGCCGCCCGTGATCATCGCGAACAGCGTGAACAGGGCGCCCACGACGTAGAGGTACCAGGAGAGGAGGTTCAGGCGCGGGAACGCCAGGTCGCGCGCACCGATCATCATGGGGATCAGGAAGTTCCCGAGCACCGCGGGGATCGACGGGATGAGGAAGAAGAACACCATCACGACCCCGTGCATGGTGAAGAGCTTGTTGTAGGTGTCGGCCTGGACGAAGTCGCCCTGGGGCGTCAGCAGCTCCAGGCGAATGCCGACCGCGAACAGCCCACCCAGGATGAACATGACGGTGATCGAGCACAGGTAGAGGATCGCGATGCGCTTGTGGTCGGTCGTGAGCAGCCACGAGCGCACCCCGTAGTCGACGTTGAGGTAGTGTCTGCGTCCCTCGGGCTCGCTCATGATCCACCCTCGCCCGCCTTGAGCGATTTCACGTACGCGATGAGCCGCATGACGTCCTCCTCGGAGAGGAGCCCCTGGAAGGTCGGCATGACCGACTTGTAGCCGGCGACGATCTGCGCGTTCGGGTCGAGGATCGATTCGCGCAGGTAGCCCTCGTCGGCCGTCAGCGTCTGGCCCGAGGCGAGCATCACGGTCTTTCCGAACACGCCCTGGAGCGCCGGCCCCTGGCCGCTGCCGTCGGCGCGGTGACAGGTGCCGCACCCCTGGGCGCGGAAGATGCCTTCGCCGGCGACCTCGATCGGCACGTTCGCCCCGGCCTGTCGCCCGCCGAGCCAGGCCTCGAACGCGGCCGGCTCCATCGCGACGATCCGCCCGATCATGCCCGAGTGCAGCGTGCCGCAGTACTCGGCGCAGAAGAGATGGTACGTGCCGGGCTTCGTCGCCTCGAACCAGACGCGCGAGTACCGGCCCGGGACCGCGTCCTGCTTCACCCGGAACTCGGGCACGTAGAAGCTGTGGATGACGTCCTCCGAGGTCATGAGGAGCTTCACCGCCCGCCCCACGGGCACGTGCAGCTCGTTGATCTCGCGCCGGCCCTCCATGTGCTGCAGCTTCCACATCCACTGCTTGCCGACGACGTGCACCTCGAGCGCGTCGTCGGGCGGCCGCTGCATCGTCGCGAAGATCGACGCCCCCCAGAAGAAGACGATCATCGCGAGCACGAACGGGATCGCCGTCCACAACCCCTCGAGCGCGAGCGAGCCGTGGATGTCCGGCACGTGGTCGCCGCCGGGGCGGCGCCGATAGCGGATCATGAAGACGACGATCAGCCCCGCGATGAGGAGCGAGAAGAAGAGCGAGAGCCCGATCAGGAAGAAGAGGAGGGCGTCGACCTGCGGCGCGATGGTCGACGCCTGCTCGGGGAAGAGGCGGAAGCCGATCATGCCGCCGCGCCTCGCAGGCGTTCGCGCCGCAGCCACCAGCCGATCGCGGCGCCGAGCGCGACGATCGTCACGACGCCGCCCGCTCGCACGGCGTCGAGCGCGAGCCGGCTGTAGCGACCCGTCGCCGGGTCGTAGTGGAAGCAGAAGAGCAGGAGCTGGTCGACGACCGTGCCGATCTTGTTGGCCGACGCCTCGACCATCGCGAGCCGCAGGTCGCGCGGCGCGTACTCGACGCCGAAGAAGTAGCGCGTGATGCGTCCCTCGGGCGTGAGCAGCACGATGCCGCTCGCGTGCGCGTACTGGTGGTGCGCCTCGTCGTAGGTGGCTCGGAATCCGATCGCGTCGGTCAGGGCCTTGATCGATGCCTCGCCGCCGGTGAGGAAGTGCCAGCCCGCCTCGGCGCCGGGACGCCGGTACTCCGCGAGGTACGCCTCCTTCTTCTTCGCCGCCGCTTCCGGTCCGTCGGTCGGGTCGAAGCTGAACGTGACGACGGTGAACTCCTTCCCGATGTCGAACGGGAGGGCGCGGAGCGCGCTCACGACGCCGTTCTGCACGAGCGTGCACAGCATCGGGCACGTGTAGTAGGCGGGGACGAGCAGCAGCGGCTTCCCGAGGTACTCGCGCAGCGTGACCGCGCGTCCCGTCTCGTCGCGCAGCGGCGCATCGACCGGCACGCGGTCGCCGAGCCGCTGCGCGAACGCGACGTCGCGCAGGGCCGCCGGCCGCTCCTCGCCGGCGTGGGCGGCCCAGGGGGCGACGAGCAGGAGCGCCAGGCCGACGAGGAGCTTCACGGCTTCCCCTCCGCCAGCATCAGCTCCATCGCGCGCGCGACGGGGATGCGCACCCGGCCCTCGTCGCGGTCGATCCAACCGTAGGTGTCGAGCAGCTTCTGGTCGCGGGCGCGCAGCTCGGCGAGATCGCGCCGCGGATTGTCCTGCAGGCGCGGCGCCGGCGGCTCCTGTCGCCCGTACGACGCCGCGAGCGGGCTCGCAGGCGGGCTTTCCTCGGTTTCACGCGCGACCAGCCCGCGATTGAGCACCCACATGAGCACGAAGGTTCCGACGATGACGGCGAGGAGGGCGAAGGCCGCCGCCACGACCGGCCGGAACGAAACGTCTCGCTCCTCGTAACCCGCCCCGGTACTCACGCCGCCTCCGGTCGACAGGGGGTTCCCAAGGCGAACCCCCACAGGAGGGCCCCCGTGCGCGCGGCGCCTGCGGCGCCGTGCTCCGATGGGCGTCGGCGGCTCACGCCGCCTCCCCTTCGAGCGGGAGTGAGGGGTCGTGGATCGGGACGAGGGAGTGGCCGGCGAGCTGGCGGATGGCGAGGCCGATGAAGAGGCCGCCGACGGCGGCGAACGCCGCGACGTCGAGCCAGTGCAGGGTGAGGCCGGTCGACTGGAATGCCGGCGCGATCATCCAGAAGACGTCGAAGTAGCGCGCCACGAGCATCGCGGCCGCGATGACGGCGAGCTGCATGGGGCGCCGCTTCACGCTGCGCAGCAGCAGGATCATGAACGGCAGCGCGAAGTGGAAGATCACCAGCCCGATCGTGACGAACCGCCAGCCGCCCCGCGTGCGCGCCAGGTACCAGGGGATCTCCTCGGGCAGGTTCCCCGACCACGTGATGAGGAACTGCGAGAAGTTGAAGTAGGCCCACAGCATCATGAACGCGAGCAGGAGCTTTCCCAGGTCGTGGAACTGATCGGGCGAGATGGCGTCCGCGATGCGCGTGCCGTCGCGGGCGATCGCCGAAAGCACGATCGCCAGCGCGAGCGCCGTCAGCGCCGAGCCGGCCATGAAGATGACGCCGTAGATCGTCGAGCTCCAGTGCGGCTCGAGCGACATCATCCAATCGATGGCGGCGAAGGTCATCGTGAGGCCCATGAGCAGGAGGCCGCCGCGGGAGATCAGCTCGAGGCGCTCGGTCGGCAGGGCGTCGGTGCTCGCGTCCTGTGCCTCCGACCAGCGCAGCAGCGCACGGGCGAGCAGGAACCACGCCGCGAAGTAGAAGGCCGTGCGCGCGAGGAAGAAGGGGACGTTCAGGTACGGCTCCTTGTGCTGCAGGAGCGCGTCGTGCGCCACGTCCTCGGGTCGGGCCCACTCGTAGAGGTGCGGCAGCCCGAGCGCGATCGGCAGGAAGAGCAGCACGAGCACGGGCAGGAGCCGCACGGTGGCTTCGAGGAAGCGCCGGATCGCGACGCCCCACGCGCCACCCGTCACGTGGTTGATGGTGAGGAGGGCGAGCGAGCCCAGCGCCGCGCCGGTCCAGTAGACGTAGGCGACGAGGTACGACCGGAAGAACTGCGTGCGATCGACCAGGAGCCCGAGCAGGCACGCGATCGCCGCGACGCCCGCGAGCCGGAGCGCCGCGCGTCCGATGCGATGGAGCGGGTGGTCGTCCGGCAGGCGGATCACGGGTGTGCCTCCGCCGGCGGCGCGTCGAGCTGTGGCCGCGCCGCCGCCGGAACGTCGGCGAGCGTCGCGTGCTGGCTGCGCTGCAGCACGCGGATCCATTCGGCGATCGCCCAGCGATCGTCCACCGGGATCTGCTGCGCGTAGCTCGGCATCACGCCGAACCCCTGCGTCATGGTCTCGACGAAGTAGCCGTCGGCGACATCGCGCAGGCGATCCTGGTGGAAGGTCGGCGGCGCCTTGAAGCCGCGCTCGACGATCATGCCGGCGCCGTTGCCGACCCGGTCGTGGCAGGGCGAGCAGTAGATGTCGTAGCGCTCGCGTCCGCGAAGGAACACGGCCTCGGTCCGCGGGAGGGGATTCGCGACGTAGGTATCGCCGGCCTTGCCGGTCGCGCGGCCGCGGTCGAGATCGAGCGCGCCCCGGGGGATCGTTCCGGCGACGACCGGCCGCGAGGTGCGCCCGTCGGCGAAGAACGGGCTCGGCCGCAGCGGCTTGTACTTCGGCTGGTCCTGCATGTCGCGCCGGCAGGCGCCGAGCGCGAGCAGGCCCACGGCGAGCGCGATCCGGCGTCCGGTCATCAGTGCTCCACCTCGGAGACCTGGCGCGGAACGAAGCGCTCGAGAAAACGCCGCGTGTGCTCGCGGTCGAAGAGGGGATCGGTCGCCTCGATGCAGAGGAAGAAGCGGCTCCGCGTCGAGAGCGCGAAGCGCGGCACGTTGAAGACCGGGTGATACGGCATGGGCAGGCCGTTGAGGGCCAGCATGCCGAACACGGTGGTGAGCGCGGCGCCGAGGATCGTCGTCTCGAAGGTGATCGGGATGAAGGCCGGCCAGCTGTGGAGCGGCCGCCCGCCGACGTTGATCGGGTAGTCGACGACCGACGTCCAGTACGCGAGCGCGTAGCCCGACAGCATGCCGACGATGCCGCCGATCAAGACCAGCAGCGGCAGCCGGTTGTGATGCTCGTGCATCGCCTCGGCGACGGCCTCGACGGGGAACGGCGTGTACGCGTCGAAGTGCCGATAGCCCGCCTGGCGCGTCGCCTTCACCGCGTCGACGAGCTCGGTCACGTCGTCGAACTCGGCCATGAGGCCGTGGATGGGCGGGCGCTTCGAACGGGTGGCCGGAGTCATGCGAAGGTCTCGTTTGAGAGCGGGTGCGCTCCGCGCACCCGCGCACGTGCCCCCGTGCGCGCGGCGCCTGCGGCGCCGTGCTCCGATGGGCGTCGCACGCTCACGCGTGCTCCGGTTGAGAGCGGGTGCGCGGAGCGCACCGGCGGACGTGCCCCCGTGCGTCGGGCCGCTGCGCGGCCCTCCTCCGCTGGGCGTCGTCGCACGCTCACGCGTGCTCCTCCTTCACTTCGGCCTGGGGGAGGAGGACGCGCATCTCGAAGATCGAGATCATCGGGAGGAAGCGGATGAACAGGAAGAAGAGCGTGAGGAAGAGGCCCATCGAGCCGATGAACATGCTCCAGTCCCAGAACGTGCCGTGGTACATGCCCCACGACGACGGCAGGAAGTCGCGCGAGAGGCTCACCACGATGATGACGTAGCGCTCGAGGAACATGCCGACGTTGACGAACATGCACACGATCATCAGTGCGACCTCGTTGAGGCGCACCCGCTCGAACCACAGGAGCTGCGGGACGATCACGTTGCACAGGATGAGCGACCAGTAGACCGGCGCGTACGGACCGGTGAACCGGTTCCACATCATGTAGGACTCGTAGCGATTGCCCGAGTACCAGGCCATGAACGTCTCCATCATGTAGCCGTAGGCGACGACGAGGCCGGTCGCGAGGATGATGCGGCCCATGTAGTTCAGGTGCCGCGCGGTGATGAAGTCCTGCAGGCCGTAGATGCGGCGCAGCGGGATCGCGAGCGTCAGCACCATGGCGAAGCCGGCGAAGATGGCGCCGGCGACGAAGTAGGGCGGGAAGATCGTCGCGTGCCAGCCGGGGATGATGCCGACCGCGAAGTCGAACGACACGATCGTGTGCACCGAGACGACGAGCGGGGTCGAGAGCGCGGCCAGGAGCAGCGTCGCCGTTTCGTACTTCTGCCAGTGGCGCGCCGAGCCGCGCCAGCCCATCGCAAGCATGCCGTAGACGAAGCGGCCGGTGCGGGTCGGCGAGCGATCGCGGAGCGTTGCCAGGTCGGGGATCATGCCGACGAACCAGAAGAGCAGCGAGACCGTCGCATAGGTCGAGACGGCGAACACGTCCCAGATGAGCGGGCTGCGGAAGTTCGGCCAGACGCCCATCGTGTTCGGATAGGGGAAGAGCCAGTAGTCGAGCCACGGGCGGCCGGTGTGGAGCGCGGGATACAGGCCGGCCGACGCGACCGCGAAGATCGTCATCGCCTCGGCGAAGCGGTTGATCGAGTTCCGCCACTCCTGCCGGAGCAGGAGCAGAATCGCCGAGATGAGGGTGCCCGCGTGGCCGATGCCGATCCACCAGACGAAGTTGATGATGTCCATGCCCCAGCCGACGGGCACGTTCGGGCCCCAGATGCCGATGCCGGTGAAGACGAGGTGCGTGATCGTCGTCAGCAGCACCATCGTCAGCACGAAGCCGATGCCGAAGCCGATGTACCAGAAGCGCGGCGTCGGCTTGGTGAGGACGACGGCGCTGATCTTGTCGGTGATCGACCCGAAGTCGTGCCCCGGCTCGACCAGCGGCGTATCGCGCAGCGCGCGGCGCTCGGGCGTGCTCATCCTTCGTGCGTCTCCAGATCGGGGCTCGGATTGCGCACCTGGGCCAGGTACGTCGTCCGCGGGCGCGTGTTGAGCTCACCCAGGAGCGCGTAGTTGCGCGGGTCCTTCTTCGTCTTCGCGACGCGGCTCTCGGGGTCGTTGACGTTGCCGAACACGATCGCCTCCGCCGGGCACACCTGCTGGCAGGCGGTCACGATCTCGCCGTCGCGGATCTGCCGGCCCTCGGACTCGGCCTTGCCGCGAACGTACTCGATGCGCTGCACGCAGTAGGTGCACTTCTCCATGACGCCGCGCGAACGCACCGTGACGTCGGGGTTCATCGCCATCTTCACCGTCTCGTCGGTCCAGTTCGAGTACAGGAAGTAGTTGAACCGGCGGACCTTGTACGGGCAGTTGTTCGAGCAGTACCGCGTGCCGACGCAGCGGTTGTAGACCATGTCGTTCAAGCCCTCGCTCGAGTGCACGGTCGCGTTCACCGGGCACACGACCTCGCACGGCGCGTTTTCGCACTGCATGCACGGGATGGGCTGGTGCACGGTCGTCGGGTTGTCGAGCTCGCCGGACCAGTAGCGGTCGACGCGGATCCAGTGCATCTCGTGCCCGCGCAGCACCTCGGTCTTGCCGACGATCGAGATGTTGTTCTCGGCGACGCACGCGGACACGCACGCGTTGCAGCCGATGCAGGCGCCGAGGTCGATCGCCATGCCCCACGCGTAGCCGGGGTACTCCCGGTTCGGGTAGAGCGTGTCGTCGCGCGACGGCATGTGCTCCATGTGCGCGGCGAAGTCGGGGTGCTCGCGATAGTGCGCGAGCGTCGCCGTCCGCACGAGCGGGCGGCCCTCCATGGAATGGTGATCCTGGGTCGTCGCCAGCTCGGTCCGGTCGCCGGTCGGCGTGATCGTCGCGCCACGCAGGATGATCGGCTCGGCGCTGGTGCGCAGGCGGAAGACGTCGACGCCCGCGCCCGTGGCGACCCGGCCGGCCCGGACGCGCCCGTAGCCGTAGCTGAGCGTCACGGATTCCGGCGCGTGGCCCGGCACGATCCAGACCGGCGTGCGGAGCCCGCGATCGCCGTGGCGCACCTCGACGACGTCGCCGTTCCCGACCCCGAGGCGCTCGGCCGTCGCCGGCGCGATCTGCGCGGCGTTGTCCCACACGAGCTTGGTGATCGGACGCGGCAGCTCCTGGAGCCAGCCGTTGTTCGCGAATCGACCGTCCACGAGGTACGGGTCGGGACGGAAGACGACCTCGACGCCGGCGCCGTTCGCGGGGCCCGCGGGCTGGGTGTCCCAGTCGGCCCGCATCGCCACGGTCGCCGGCGCGACGGCGGTGCCCGGAACGACGCCGTCGTGCAGCGCCTTCTGCCAGAACGTCTCGAAGTCGCCGGCGTGCTCGGCCCGCCATGTCGCGCGCAGGACGTCGTAGCCGCTGCGCTCGGTCGACTCGAGCAGCGCCGCCAGGACCTCGCTCGCGGAGAGGCCGCCGTAGAGCGGCGCGATGAGCGGCTGGATCAGCGTCGCGGTGCCGTCGTGGGCGCGGACGTCGCCCCAGCTCTCGAGGTAGTGCGCTTCCGGCAGGTGCCAGTGGCAGGCGAGCGACGTCTCGTCGTCGTGGAGCCCCAGGTGGACGCGGAGCCCGACCTTGCCGAGCGCGTCCTCGAAGGCGAGATCGGCGGGCGCGGTCACGACCGGATTGCCGCTGAGGATCAGCAGCACGTCGACCCGCCCGCCACGCATGTCGTCGACGAGCGTCGCGAGCGCCGGGAGCTGGATCTGCGGTGCGGCCTCGACGGGCTGGGTGTAGACGACCGTGTGTCCGACGTTGCCGAGCGCCGCGTTCATGGCGTGCGCCAGGGCGTGGACGGCCGGCGGCTGATCCTGCCCGGCGACGACGAGGCTCCGGCCGCGATGCGCGGCGAGGTCGCGCACGAGCGCATCGGTGAACGGCTTGTGCTCCGGCGCCACGGCGATCGTCCTCCCCGGCGTGGGGACGCCGACGAGGGCGGCCACCCGCCGGGCGAAGGTCTCGACGTCGCCCGCGCGCATCGGGAGCCGATGATCGGCCACCGCGCCGGTCGTGGTCGGCGTGGCCTCGACCGCGTACAGGCGCACGGGGGTCGCCGTCGGGCCGTCGATGCGCCGCGCACGGCTCCAGTCGCGCGCGTGCCGCAGGCGCGCCGGGCCGCGCCCGAAGAGATCCGCATCGAGCGTGAGGATCACCTTCGCCTCCGCGAGGCGGTACTGCGACTCCACGATCTCGCCGAACGCGAGCCGCGCGCCGGCGCGCACGTTGTCGCGGCCGTCGGGATCGTACTGCACCCAGGTGGCGCGCGGATGCTTCTTCAGGAGGTCCCGGAGCTGGCGCGCCAGGGTCGGCGAGGTCACCGTCTCGGTGAGCACGCGGAGCCCCGCGCCCTGCTTCTGCTCCTGCGCTTCGAGCGCGGGACGCATGGCGGCGAGGAACGCGTCGAAGGTGCGGATCGCGCCGGCGGAGACGACCGTCTGCGAGCGGTCGGGATCATAGAGTCCCAGGATGGACGCCTGCGCGATGGCGTCGGTCGCGCCGAGGCTTCCGGGGTGCTCGGGATTTCCTTCGACCTTCGTCGGCCGCCCCTCGTGGCTCTCGGCCAGGAGCCCGAGCCCGAACCCGTGCAGCGGCATCGCGGTCGCGTAGTAGAGCGGCTCGCCGAGCACGAGGCGCTCGGGCTGCCGGACGTACGGGACGATCTTCTCCTCGGGCTGCTTCGTGCACGCGCCCAGGCCCGCGAGCGCGAACGACGCGCCCATGAGGCGCAGGAAGTCGCGGCGATCGAGCGCGGCGACGATGCCCGCGGCCTGCCGCGGGAACTCGTAGCGCAGGAACTCGAGGAACTCCGGTGTCTCGACGACCTCGTCGAGGCTGCGCCAGAAGGCGCGGCCGGTCGTGCCGCGCAGGCGCTCGCGGATGGCGGCGAGGTCGGTCATCGGTGGCACGTCGAGCAGTCGGTTCGGGTGCGGATGTGGTTGTCGCGGACGAGCTCGGGGCCGAGCGTCGTCTGGTCGTCCGCCGCCCATCCCATGTCGAAGACGCGATCGAGCGGCCGTACGTAGCGCTCGGGATGGCGGTGGCAGTCGAGGCACCACTCCATCTGCAACGGTGAGCTCTGATAGATCTGGTTCATCTGATCCACGCGGCCGTGGCAGGTGGCGCAGCCGACGCCCTTCAGCACGTGCACCTGGTGGTTGAAGTAGACGAAGTCCGGAAGGTCGTGCACGCGGATCCAGTCGATCGCGACGTCGGCGGCGAGGCTGTGCCGCACCGGCTCGAGGAACGGGCTGTCGCGCCAGATCTGCGCGTGACAGTTCATGCACGTCGCCGTCGGCGGCACGTTCGCGATCGTGCCGCGCTCGACGCCCGTATGGCAGTAGCGGCAGTCGATGCCGAGCTCGCCGGCGTGGTGCTTGTGGCTGAACTGCACCGGCTGCTGGCGTGCGACGCCGACTTCGGTCACGTACGACGACCGGTTGATCGTCGCCAGACCCCAGAGACCTCCCGCCACCACGAACAGCGCGCCGAAGATGCTGAGCCGCGACAGCGTGTTCGTGCTGCGGTGGAAGGTCTGCGGCATGAACGCCGCCGAGTGTTAACCGGGCGCGTCTTCTACGCAATGGTCGCCGGCCGTAGATCGGCTTCCGGCCGGCATAAGATCGGCTGATGAGTCCTCGTCGATCGTGTTCCAACGCCCGCAGCGCGCGCAGCGTGCTGCCCACGACGTCGTCATCTGCCCACACGCGCGGCAGCGCTGCGCGCCGGTGGGGGCGACGTGCTCGGCGGCAGCCCGCGCGAAGTGGACGAGCGCCTGCTCGGCTCGTCCCTTGCGGCGGCAGACCTCGCCCCGCAACGCCTCGATCGTGGCCGGTGCCGCGGCGTCGGTCGGCAAGGCTGCGAGCAGGGCCTCGGCGTCGTCGAGCGCACCGTCGCGGAGGTCGATCCGCACCAGGTGGGCGGCGAGCGCGACGTCGTCGGGATGGCGGGCGTGCAGGCGGCGGAGCGCGCTCCGCGCACGGTCGGGCCGTCCGGCCTCGGTGTGGACGGCCACCAGGCGATCCAGGAGCGGGGCCGCCGGGCGGATGCGGGCGCCGCGCTCGTAGGCGTGCCGGGCGCGGAAGAGCCGACCGGCGGCGCGCAGGCGATCGCCCGCCGCGACCCACGCCGGGACGAACGGCGGGTGCTCGCGCGCGAGGGACAGCAGACGGCGCAGGCCGCGGTCCTGGTCGGGGTCGGCCATGGCGGCCTCGTAGCGGAGCCCGCAGAAGACCTGCGTCTCGTCGGCGAGGGCCGCGGGCGACCGGAGGTCCAGCAGCAGGTCGCTCTCGAGGGCGAGGGCGTCCTCCCACCGGCCGGCGGCGACGTACAGCGCGCGCAGGCGCCGGGCCAGGAGCGGGCTCTGCGGTCGACCCCGGCGCGCTTCCTCCACCGCCGCGATCGCCCCGGGGAGATCGCCGCTGCGCTCGGACGCACCGGCGAGCAGCTCGAGCAGGCGCTCGTTGGCACCGTGCGCTTCCAGGGCCTCCGACAGGCGCGTGCGCGCCTCGTCGGCCTCACCCTGTGCGAGGAGCGACTCCGCGCGCACCCGCTCGCGCTGCAGGCGTGCCGCCGCGCGCTCGCTCGCCCGCCGGGCGCGCCAGGTGCGGGCGCTGCGCACGGCGGCGCCCCCGAGCGCGAGCACGGCGGTCGCGGCGGCGCCGGTCGCGAACGCGAGCGCGAGCGCCGTGCCGAGGGGCAGGGCGGTCGAGCGCGACGGCGTCAGGCGGATCGTCACCGGCTCGCCACCGTTCAAGAACGCGACGGCACCTGCGGCGAGGGCGGCCAGGACGATCACGACGGCGACGAGCCAGCGGCCCACGGTCCGTCTCGTCAGGCGTGCTCGGTGCCGGTCTTGAGGCTGCGGGCCTGCGTCTGGAAGGGCTCGGGCAGCTCGAGGCGGGGGACGCGCGCCCACAGGCGCTCGAGGTCGTAGAAGGCGCGCACCGGCACGTAGAAGACGTGCACCACCACGTCGCCGAAGTCGAGGAGCGCCCACTGGCCCCGCTCGTAGCCCTCGATCGCGAGCGGCCGGACGCCGAACGATTCCATGTGCCCGGCGACGGCGTCGGCGATGGCCTGCACCTGCGTGTCGGAGCGGCCGCTGCAGATGACGAAGTAGTCGGCGATCGACGTGAACTCGGCCGTGTCGAGCACGACGAGATCGTAGGCCTTCTTGTCGAGAGCCGCGCGCGTGCATTCGAGCATGCGCTCCCGGCTCGAGAGACTACTCAACCTGTGAGATCCTCCGTGACGCGTCATAGAGCCCGTGTGCCTGCACGTAGTCACGCACGGAATCGGGCACGAGGTAGCGAATCGAGCGGCCCGCACGCACGCGCACGCGGATGTCCGTCGCCGAGATGTCGAGGCCGGTGACCCGCAGGAGCGTCACCCGATGCCCCGACACGTGTCGGAATCCCGCACTGACCGAATCATAACGAAACGCCTCTCGTGTGGCAACGGGAAAATCCTCGATCGCGAGCCCGGTCGATTGTGGCGGGCGCGTGAACACGACCAGATCGCACAGCGCAAAGATCGCCGCGTACTCTTTCCACGTGTGGAGCTCCGCGAACGCATCGCGGCCGAGCGCGAAGACGACCCGCGCGCGGTCGCCGATCTCGGCGCGGAGCGCGCACAGCGTGTCGACGGAGTACGACGGCCCCGAACGCCCCAGCTCGACGTCCCAGGCGCGGAAGCCCGGTCGTCCCGCGATCGCGAGCTCGACCATCCGCAGCCGGTGCGCGGCCCCGGCGACGTCGGCGCGCGCCTTGTGGGGCGGGACGGCCGAGGGGACGTAGCGCAGCTCGTCCAGCGCCTCGGCTTCGAAGAGCTCCTCGCCGACGCGCAGGTGCGCGAGGTGGATGGGATCGAACGTGCCGCCCAGGATGCCGATGCCGCCGGGCATCAGCCCCGGATCTGACCGTTCCCGCGCACCTGGTACTTGTAGGTCGTGAGCTCGCGGAGGCCCATCGGCCCGCGCGCGTGGAGCCGGTTCGTGCTGATGCCCACCTCGGCGCCGAAGCCGAACTCGAAGCCGTCCGTGAAGCGCGTCGAGGCGTTGACGTACACGGCGGCCGAGTCGACCTCGCGCAGGAAACGCTCCGCATGGGCGTAGTCCTCGGTGACGATCGTCTCGGCGAGGCCGGTCCCGTGGCGCGCGATGAACGCAATGGCTTCGTCGAGCGACGGCACGACGCAGACCGAGAGGACCAGGTCCAGGTACTCCGTGTCCCAGTCGGCGTCGGTCGCTGCGACGACGTCGGGGACGACGGTTCGCGTCTTCGCGCAGCCGCGCACCTCGCACCTGGCGTCGCGCAGCGCGCGCACCATATGTGGCAGGAACGCCGGCGCGGCGGCCTCGTGCACGAGCAGGTTCTCGAGCGCGTTGCAGACGCTCGGCCGCCGCACCTTGCCGTCGAGGCAGATGCGCTCGGCCATCGCGAGGTCGGCGCGCGCGTCGACGTAGAGGTGGCAGATGCCCTCGAAGTGCTTCACGACCGGAATGCGGCTCTCGGCGAGGATCGTTCGCTTGAGCGCCTCGCCGCCGCGCGCGATGACGACGTCGATCTGGTCGTCGCGATGCAGGAGCCCGCGCGTCACCTCGCGTCCGCCGGTGACCAGCTGCACGGCGTCGGGCGGCAGGCCGGCGTCGGCGAGGGCGCGCCGCACGACGTCGGCGATGGCGCCGCTCGTCCCCTGGGACTCGGAGCCACCCTTCAAGAGGCATGCGTTGGACGTCTTGAGGCACAGCCCCGCCGAGTCGGCGGTCACGTTCGGCCGCGACTCGTAGATGCTGAAGACGACGCCGATCGGCACCCGCACCTGCGCGATCTCGAGCCCGTTCGGCCGCCGCCACGCCGAGATCGTCTCGCCGATCGGATCGGGCAGGGCGGCGATCTCCTCGAAGCCCTTCGCCATGGCTTCGATGCGCGCGGGCGTGAGCGTCAGGCGGTCGAGGAACGCGGCGCTCTCGCCGAGCGCGCGCGTGCGCTCGAGATCGCCGCGATTCGCTTCGAGCAGCGCGGCTTCCGCCCCCCTGAGCCCGGCCGCCGCGCGGCGCAGCGCATCGTCCTTGGCGCTCGTCGACGCACCCGCGAGCTGCCGCGCCGCCCCGCGCGCCGCGCGCACGAGCGCGTCGACGGTGCGTTCGACGTCGCCGCTGGCAGCCGGGGCCTGCATCGGTTCGAGTGTAGCCGCTCGACTTCGGCCGTGCCAACCCGCGTCAGCGACGATCGCCGCCGACGAGCACGAGGTCGTCGCGGTGGATCACCTCGTCGCTGCCCTTGTAGCCGAGCAGGGCGGGGATCTCGCGTGTGTGGACGCCCTTGATCTTGTCGAGGTCGGCGGCGCCGTACGTCACGAGACCGCGCGCCACCTCCTCGCCGTCCGGGCCGACGCAGCACACGCAGTCGCCGACGCCGAAGCGGCCGTCGACGGCGCGCACGCCCGACGGCAGCAGGCTCCGGCCGCCCTGGGCGAGCGCACGTACGGCGCCTGCGTCGAGGTGCAGCGTGCCCTGCGGCTTCAGGGTGTGCGCGATCCAGTGCTTGCGGTGCTGGAGCGCGTCGCCGTCGGCGACCAGCAGCGTTCCCGCGTCGCCCTCGGGATCGAAGATGCGGGTGAGCGGGTGGGGATGCGAGCCCTCGGCGATGACGGTCGCGATCCCGGCGGCGGCGGCCGTGCGCGCGGCGGCGAGCTTCGAGACCATCCCGCCGCGGCCGAGGCCCGATCGCGACGGGCCGGCGATGCGCGTCAGCGCGGGATCGTCGGCGCGCGCGAAGCCGATGCGGGTGGCGCCCGGGTCGACGCGCGGGTCGGCGGTGTAGAGCCCCGCGACGTCCGAGAGGATCACGAGCAGGTCGGCCTCGACGAGGGTCGCCGTCAGCGCGGAGAGGTTGTCGTTGTCGCCGAGGTTCAGCTCCTCGACGGCGACCGTGTCGTTCTCGTTGACGATCGGGACGACGCCGAGGCCCAGCAGCGTGCGCAGGGTGTGGCGCGCGTTGAGATAGCGGCGGCGATCGGCGAGATCGGCGTGCGTGAGGAGCACCTGCGCCACCGGTCGTTCATGGCGCGCGAAGGCGCGTGTGTAGGCCGCCATGAGGGCCGGTTGGCCGACCGCCGCGGCGGCCTGCCGCCACTCGAGGCCGGGCCGGCGCGGTCCGAGCCGCCCCGCGCCGGCGGCAACCGCTCCCGAGCTGACGAGCACGACGTGCTTGCCGCCGGCGACCAACGCCGCGACGTCGCCGGCGAGCGCGCGCACGCGCGCGGGCCGCAGCCCGTCCGCCCCGGCGAGCACGTTGCTTCCCACCTTGACGACGACCCGCCGGACGCGCCGGAGAAGCCGCTTGTGGTCGGCGTCCTGGCTCACGGCGCCACCGCGGCGTCCGCGAGGGCGCGTGCCCTGCGACGCGCGTCCACGACCGCGGCGGCGATCCGGCGCACGAGCTCGCGCGTGCCCTCGCCGGTCGCACCCGACACGGCCATCAGCTCGATGCCGCGGGCCGCGAAGCGCTCGCGCACGGCGGGCAGGCGCTCGCGCGTCTCGACGAGGTCGAGCTTGCCCGCGACCAGGATCTGCGGCTTCGCCGCCAGCTCGGGGCTCGCCGCCCCGAGCTCGTCGCAGATGACGTCGTAGTCGTCCATCGGATCGCGGCCGGTGAGGCCGGAGACGTCGAGCAGGTGTACGAGCACGGCGGTGCGGGAGAGGTGGCGCAGGAAACGCGTCCCGAGACCGTGGCCCTCGTGTGCGCCGGGGATGAGCCCCGGCACGTCGGCGAGGACGAACGACATCTCCTCGTCCACGCGCACCACGCCCAGGTGCGGCACGAGCGTCGTGAACGGATAATCGGCGACGCGCGGGCGCGCCGCCGAGACGGCGCGGATCAGCGTCGACTTCCCGACGTTGGGGAAGCCGAGCAGACCGGCATCGGCGAGCACGCGCAGCTCGAGTCGCAGCGTACGCCGCTCGCCGGGGCCGCCCGGATCGGCGCGCCGCGGCGCCCGCCGTGTCGAGGTCGCGAAGTGCTGGTTGCCGCGGCCGCCCCGGCCGCCGTGCCCGACGATCATCTCGTCGCCGTCGGCGCGCAGGTCGGCGAGCACCGCGTCCGTGTCCTCGTCGTAGACGAGCGTCCCGGGCGGCACGCGCAGGACGAGGTCGGCGCCGCGCGCGCCCGACTGCTCCTTGCCGCGCCCGTGCTCGCCGCGGCCGGCGCGGAGCGCCTGCGGATACGACAGGTCGAGCAGGGTCGAGAGCCCGGGATCGACGCGCAGGACGACGTCGCCGCCGTCCCCGCCGTCGCCGCCGCTCGGGCCGCCGCGCGGGACGTACTTCTCGCGCCGGAACGCGACGCACCCGTCGCCGCCGTCACCGGCCTCGACCCGGATGCGGACCTCGTCGACGAACTTCATCCCCGTGCCATCGTACCCGAAGGCCGGGGGGCAGGCAGCCCGAGCGCCGACGACCGGGCGGTAGGGTCAGGCCTGCGGCGGAACGATGCGGACCCGGGTGCGGTCCTTGCCGTACCGCTCGTACTTCACGAGCCCGTCGACCATGGCGAACAGGGTCCAGTCGCGGCCGACGCCGACGTTGGGCCCGGGGTGGATGCGCGTGCCCACCTGGCGCACCAGGATGTTGCCCGCCTGCGCCCGCTCGCCGCCGTACATCTTGATGCCGCGCCGCTGTCCCTGGCTGTCGCGCCCGTTGCGGCTCGAGCCTTGCCCCTTTTTGTGCGCCATCAGCCGATCTCCGTGACCCGCACCGTCGTGATCGACTGCCGGTGGCCGCGACGGCGCCGGTAGTTCTTGCGGCGCTTCTTCTTGAAGATGAGGACCTTCCGGTCGCGCCCCTGCGCGACGATCTCGCCGCGCACCTTCACGCCCTCGATGAGCGGCGTGCCGATGCGGATGGTGTCGCCGCCGGCGAGCAGCACTTCGCCGAACTCGACGGCCGCACCGACGTCGCCGGGGAGCTTCTCGACGCGGATCACCGCGCCGGGCTCGACCCGATACTGCTTCCCACCGGTACGGATGACGGCGAACGCCATGACGAGAAAGGGCGCAGCCGCTTGCTGCGCCGGGGGATCGTCTGTACTTGAGGCTCCGCGGGGTGTCAACCGTGACGATCACCCTCTACACCCGCCCGGGCTGCCACCTCTGCGAGTCGATGCGTGCGATCGCCGAGCCCGTCGCGCGGGAGGTCGGCGCGAGATTCGAGGAGATGGATGTGGACACCGATCCGGTGGCGGCGGCGAAGTACGACCTCGAGATCCCGGTCCTGTGCGTGGACGGCGAGAAGGCCTTCTCGGTGAAAGTGACGGCTGCCGCGCTCCGCGCCCGGCTCGCGCGAGGGGCGAGGTAGCCCCGGATGCCGACCATCGCGGTCGATGCCATGGGCGGCGATCACGCCCCGGACGAGGTGGTGAAGGGCGCGGCGCTCGTCTCGACCACGACCGAGATCGAGACGCTGCTCGTCGGTGACGAGATGCGCCTGCAGGCGATCCTCGATCGCGTTCCCTACGACCCCGAGCACATCGCGATCGCCGGCGCCCGCGCAAGCGGCGTCGAGGACGCGATCCGCGCCGTCGCCGACGGACGAGCCGACGCGATCGTCTCCGCGGGCGGCGCGGAGGCCGCCATCGTCGTGGCGGCGAAGCATCTCTCGCTTCTCTCCGGTGTGAAGCGCCCCGTCCTCGCGAGCGTCCATCCGCGCCAGATCGAGCACGAGGGGCAGGATCGACTGGCGCTGCTCGTCGACGCCGGCGCGACCGTCCGCTGCGACGCGGACGAGCTCGTGCAGCTCGCGCTCATGGCGAACGCCTGGGCGCGTGGCGTCTCGAAGGTCGCGGAGCCGCGCATCGGCCTCCTCAACATGCGCGCCGACGAGACGACGGGAGGACCGGTCCTCGCCGAGACGCACCGCCGCTTGCGGCAGCATCCGCGCCTCCACTTCGTCGGCAACGTCACGGGCGACGAGCTCGTGCGCGGCAAAGCCGACGCCGTCGTCTGCGAGGGGCTTCTCGGCAGCGTGGCGGCGTCGCTCCTGCGTGGCATGTCGGAGACGGTGGCCGGCCTCGCGCGCGCCGCCGCCGAGCAGCGGCTCGTCTGGCGCGTCGGCCTGCGCCTCCTCTCGCAAGGCGTCGAGCGGGTGCAGGCGCTCACCGACTACGCACGCTACGGTGGCGCGCCGATCCTCGGCTTCGAGCGCGTCGTCGTCGTCTGTCATGCGCAGGCGGACGCACGCGCGATCGCGAACGCCATCAAGGTCGCGGCCAAGGCGGTCCGCGATCGCGTTCCGGACGAGATGCGCGACGCGCTCGGGCGCGGGCGGTGACGTGATGGCGCTCCGCCTCGCCCGCCGCCGTGCGGTCGCCGCCCCGCCGCCGCTCCTGTGCCGCTGGGATCTCGACAAGACGTACCTCCACAGCGAGTTCGAGACCCTGGGGCAGCTCTGGCGCACGGCGCGAGAGCGCGGCGAGGACAAGGTGGAGGTGCCGGGCGTGCCCGAGGTGTTGAAGGCGCTGCGCGCGGCGGCCGATCGGAGCGGGCGGTGGCTCGGCATCTTCTTCGTGTCCGCGAGCCCCCCGCAGATCGGCAAGGCCATCCGCGACAAGCTCGGCCTCGACGGCGTGCCCTACGACGGCATCGTCTTCAAGGATCAGCTCCAGCACCTGCGGCGGGGGCGGCTGCGGCAGCTCCGCGAGCACGTGGGGTTCAAGCTGGGCGCACTGCTGCGCGGGCGGGCCGGGGCCCCACCCGCCACCCGCGAGCTGCTGTTCGGGGACGACTGGGAGTCGGATCCGCTCACCTACTCGATGTACGCCGACCTCCTCGACGGCACGCTCGGCGTCGAGGGCTTCACCCGGCTCCTCGGCCGGATCGGGGCGGATCCGGCGCTCGTCCCGGAGCTGCGCGACCTGGCCCGGGATCTCAGCGGGTCGGGGGGCGTCGAGCACATCTTCATCAACCTGGCCCGCCGGACACCGCCGGCGGTCCTGCGCCTGTACGGGGTTCGCTTGGTGCCGACGTTCAACTATTTTCAGACCGCACTCGTGCTGGCCGCCGAAGGATACGTCGATTCGGGAGACGTCGAGCGGGTCGCCCGCTCGCTCGTCGACCGCTCGGGCTACACGCCGCGACGACTCGAGAACTCGCTCTCGGATCTCGTGCGGCGCCAGCTCCTCACCGCGGACGCCGGGCGATTGCTCGCAGGCCCGCTCCGCCAGGCCGACCTCTTGCCCGCCGTCGCCGGCAAACGTCACGGGTGGCTCCGGCGCGCGGTCGGGCGGCTCGGTCACCGGCCCCGGATGGGCTCCGCGATCCCGCGCCTGCCGCGCGCGACGCCGCTCGACTACGAGGCCATCCTGGATCGCCTCGAAGCGGCGAAGGCCTCCGCATGACGGCACGCGACGTGATCGTCGTCCTGGTGACCGCGGGGAGCGAGGACGAGGCCGAGCGCATCGCACGGACGCTCGTCGAGGAGCGGCTCGCGGCGTGCGTCAACGTGGTCGGGCGCGTGCGCTCGATCTACCGCTGGCAAGGCACGGTCGAGGACGCGCACGAGCATCTGCTCGTCGTGAAGGCGCGCGCCCCCGACTTCGCGCGGCTCGAGGCCCGCATTCGCGCGCTCCATTCGTACGAAGTGCCCGAGATCCTGGCGCTGCCGATCGGTGACGGCTCGGCGGCGTATCTGGCATGGCTCGACGAGGCGACCAGGCACGGCGGCTGAGATCGCCCGCGCTGCGACCGCCGGTCGTGCGCGAGTTCTCGGCGGGCGGCCTCGTGGCTCGACGCATCCGCGGGGCGTGGACGGTGTGCCTCGCGGGCCGTCGCATCCATCCCGGCAGCGACCTCGTGTGGATCCTGCCCAAGGGGCACGTCGAAGAGGGCGAGAGCATGGAGGAGACGGCGCTCCGCGAAGTGCGCGA
>DATJZY010000102.1 GCA_035577985.1 Candidatus Eisenbacteria bacterium | reverse complement strand
GCGGCCGGCGAAGCCGGCGCGGCAGAGCGAGGTACGCGCGAAGCGTTGAAGCACAACGAGGCATTACGTCCTGTCGGCACCAATTCTCTCGTGCGTGCTAGCGTTGCCGCGCCGGCTTCGCCGGCCGCGGCATGCCGGTCGCGCGTGCCACTACCGCTCCATACTCGCCCCCGACCCAAGACATAGTCTTGGGTCGGTGCCTTAGTTCCCGTACTTGCCGATCAGCTTGTTCGTGATCGCGTTCGAGCGGGCGGCCTCGCGGAACGGGAACGCACCGCGGCGCCGCTTCCGAGCGCCGGTGGCCGGGTTGTACGAGAAGAGACCGAACTTCGGATAGTAGCCGCTCGACCACTCGAAGTTGTCGGTGAGCGACCAGTGATAGTAGCCGCGCACGTCGGCGACGCCGTCGGCGATCGCCTGCTGCAGCACGGCCAGGTGGTCGTACGTGTACTGCGCACGCTTCTCGTCGGTCGCATCGGCGATGCCGTTCTCGGTGATGTAGATCGGCACGCCGAGCGTACCGGCATACGTCAGAAGCTCGCGAAGGCCCTGCGGGTAGATCTCCCAGCCGAAGTCCGTGCACGTCGTGGGACAGGGGGAACCGCCGGGGTTCTGCGGTGTCTGGTACGAGAGGATCGGAATGAAATCGAACAGCGGCACGAGCGGCGTCAGGGGGAATCCCGTCCCCAGGACCTGGGCACGCAGATAGTAGTTGATGCCGAGGAAGTCGCAGCGCCCGACCAGATCCGGCCGCGCGGCTTCGCCCGGATCGGCCGTGTCGCCGTCGAGGTTCGCGTCGAAGTTTCCGGAGACGACCGCGTTCGGGAAGATGCGATTGAAGAGGTAGTCCGCGTGTGCAGCGCCCGTCACGTCCTTCGCGGCGGGGCTCACGGGCGCGAACGCCACCATGTTGTGAACGACGCCGACGCGCGCCGCGACGCCGTCGCCGTCGGCGTCGATCGTGTCGTAGGCGTGCACCGCGTCGTACCCGCGTGCGTGCGCCTCGACGAGGTTCGGGATCACCTGCAGAGTGGCCGCGAAATTGAATACGCCGGGCGGGAAGTTGCCGCCGACGCCCGCTGCGTTCACGTAGCCGCTCACGATCACGACCAGGGGCTCGTTGAGCGTCACCCAGACGTCGACCAGGTCGCCGAACTTCCAGGCCGCGAAGGCGCAGAACTTCGCGAACTCGTCGACGGTCGACGGGTCGAGCCATCCAGCGGCCGCGAGGCCCGGCGGCACCGGCCCGGTGAACGGGTCCACGGACAGGAAGGCGTCGCGCACCGCCGGCGCGTCGTGGATCCAGGTCGGCAGGCTGAAGTGGTTGAGGGTCACCATGGGCTCGAGCTTCTGCGCCCACAGCGCGGTGAAGACCTCGCGGTAATGCGCCACCGCATCCTGGTCGGCGAGCGCGTCGAGCTGCGCCAGGACCGCGGGCGTGATGCCGCCGGAGATGTCGACCGAGGCGGTCGACGCCGGGAAGATACGGCTCCACTCGATCCCCATGCGGAAGGCGTTGCCGCGCAGCTTGCGCCGCACGAGCTTCGCGTCCTTCGCGAACAGCCGCCAGAATCCCGGTCCGTTCTCCGGGACGTCGCCGCTCACGCGATGGTCGGCGACGTTCTGCGCGTCGTGGGCCCACACCCACCAGTCCGTGTTGGGATCGTTCGGCGCACCGACGCCCATGTCGCTCTGGAACCCGGCGATGGCCGTCCCCCACCGGAACCCGTCCGGAAACGGCAGGCCGGAGGCCCGCGCGGGAGCGACGGCGACCACGCACAGCGCAAGTAGCGAGAGCGACACGCGACGCGTCATGGGCTCGTCGTACGCGCCGCGGCGCGGGGCTGTCAACGTCAAACGACGACGGCGCCGCGCCGCGGGCTCAGCCTTCGAAGCGGCGCATCACCATCGAGGCGTTGGCGCCCCCGAAACCGAACGAGTTCGTGAGCAGCAGTCGCACGTCCGCCTTCCGGGCCTCGTGCGGCACGTAGTCGAGATCACACTCCGGATCGGGATCGTCGAGGTTCGTCGTAGGGGTGATGACGCCGGTCTCGAGCGTCTTGGCGGCGAGCAGCGCTTCCACCGCGCCCGAGGCGCCCACGAGATGCCCGGTCATCGACTTCGGGGCCGTGACGGCGAGCTTCTTCGCGTGGGGGCCGAAGACGCGCTTGATCCCCTGCGTTTCGTTGACGTCACCGGCGGGCGTCGACGTGGCGTGCGCGCTCACGCAGTCGATCTCCTCGGGCCGGACGCCCGCGCTCGCGAGCGCAGCCTCCATGCACGCGGCGACGCCGAGGCCGTCGGGCAGCGGCGCGGCGATGTGAAACGCCTCGCTGCCGGTCGCGTAGCCGAGGATCTCGGCGTAGATCTTCGCGCCGCGCGCCTGCGCGTGGTCGAGCGACTCGACGACGCAGATCGCGGCGCCCTCGGAGAGCACGAAGCCGTCGCGCCCGCGATCGAACGGCCGGCTCGCGCGCGTCGGCTCCTCGTTGCGGCACGAGACGGCGCGCGAGTTCGCGAACCCCGCGATCTCGGTCGGATCGATCAGGGCGTCCGTGCCGCCCGCCAGCACCGCGTCGCACGTGCCCTCACGGATGAGGCGCCAGGCTTCGCCGAGACCGTTCAAGCCCGACGCGCAGGCGTTGCCGATGGTGAAGTTGGGCCCTCGCACGCCGAGGCGGATCGCCACCTGCCCCGCACCGAGGCTGGTCGTGATGGCGGTGATGTAGAACGGGGAGACGGAATCGGGGCCTTCGGCGACGTACTTGGCCACGGTGCGGAAGATCGTCCGCGCGCCGCCGTTGTTGTTGCCGAGCATGACGCCGATCCGCCGCCCCTGCTCCTCGTCGAGCGGCAGGCCGGCGTCGTCGACCGCCATGACCGACGCCGCGACCGCGTAGCGCGCGAAGTCGTCCATGCGCTTCAAGTGCTTGGCGGGGATCCAGCGCTCGGGCGTGAAGCCCCGCACCTCGCCGGCGATGCGGCACTTCTGCTGCGACACGTCGAACATCGTGATCGGGCCGATCCCAGAGCGACCGGCGCAGGCCGACGCCCAGATGTCCTCCACGCCGATCCCGATCGGCGTGACGCCGCCGAGCCCCGTGATCACGACGCGCTTCATCGTCTCGACCTCCTCGCCCGTCTACACGTCGACGTCGTCGACCTTGGGAGCACGCTCCATGATGAGCTGGAATCGCGGCGCCACGTCGCGGCCCATGAGCGTCTGGATCGTCTGCTCGGTCGCGTCGGCGTCGGCGATCCCGACCCGGAGGAGCGAGCGGCTCGCCGGAGCGAGGGTCGTCTCTTTCAGGGTCTGGGGGTTCATCTCGCCGAGGCCCTTGAAGCGCTGCACCTGGACCTTGTCGCGCTTTCCGTTGAGTGAGGCAAGAATGCGTTCCCGCTCCGCGTCATCGCGCGCCCACCGCGTGTCCTTGCCGATGTCGAGGCGGTAGAGCGGCGGCTGCGCGATGTAGACGTAGCCCTGCCGGATCAGCTCCGGGAGGTGGCGATAGAAGAACGTCAGCAGGAGCGTGCAGATGTGGTTGCCGTCCGAATCGGCGTCCATCAGGAGACAGATCTTGTGATAGCGGAGCTTGCCCGGATCGAAATCCTTTCCTGCGCCGCAGCCGAGCGCCGAGACGATGTCGGCGAGCTCCTTGTTCGTGAGCACCTTGGCCGTGGACGCCTGCTCGGTGTTGAGCACCTTGCCGCGCAGCGGCAGGATCGCCTGGAAGGCGCGATCGCGTCCCTGCTTCGCCGATCCGCCGGCGGAGTCGCCCTCGACCAGGAACAGCTCGCACTCCGACGGATCGGTCGAGCTGCAGTCGGCGAGCTTGCCCGGCAGGTTGAGGCGGTGCGACACCGCCCCCTTGCGCTGCACCTGCTGCGCCGCCGCGCGCGAGGCCGTGCGCGCCTTCGCGGCCAGGATCACGCGCTGCGCGATCGCGTCGCCGGCGCTGCGGTTCGCGTTCAGCATGTTCTCGAGCGCCGTCCGCACGATGCCGTCGATCACGGGCGTGACCTCGGCGTTGTTGAGACGCTCCTTGGTCTGGCCCTGGAACTGCGGCTGCGCGATCTTGAGCGCGAGCAGCGCCACCAGCCCCTCGCGGATGTCCTCGACCGCCACGGTGAGACCGCGCGGTACGAGGTTGTGCATCGTGAGGTAGTTCCGGACCGCCTTGGCGATCCCGCCGCGGAAGCCGTTCTCGTGCGCGCCGCCCGACGTGGTCGGGATGCCGTTCACGTACGACTGCATCCGCTCGCTCGTGTCCTCGGTCCACGCCAGCGCGCACTCGAGGTGCAGGTCGTCCTGCTGCTTGTGGATCGTGAACAGGTCGCCGCCGATCGGCAGCTGCTTCGCGTCGTTCACGATCTTGGCGAGGTAGGCCTTGAGACCATCCTCGTAGTGCCAGGTCGACGTCGTCCCCGCCGCCTCGTCGACGAACTCGATCGTGAGACCACCGTGCAAGTAGGCACGGGCTTCCAGGCGCTCGGCGATGAGCTTCGGATCGAACGTGGTGTGCGGGAAGATCTGGGGGTCGGGCTTGAAGTAGATGGACGTCCCGGTGCCGCGCGCCGGACCGATCTTCTTCAAGGCGCCGGTCGCCTTGCCGCGCGCGAAGCTCTGCTCCCACTCGGCGCCGTCGCGCTTCACCCGCGCCGTCAGCTTCTCGGCGAGCGCGTTCACGACCGAGGCGCCGACGCCGTGCAGACCGCCCGAGTGGTAGTAGTTCTTGGCCTCGAACTTGCCGCCGGCGTGGAGCGTCGTGAGGATCAGCTCGAGCGCGGGCTTCTTGTGCTGCTTGTGCTTGTCGATCGGGATGCCCCGCCCGTTGTCGACGACGGTGCACGCGGTGCCGCCCTTGTGCAGCGTTACGCGGATGCGATCGGCATGGCCGTTCATGGCCTCGTCGACCGAGTTGTCGACGATCTCCCACAGGAGATGGTGGAGGCCCGCCGCGTCGACCCCGCCGATGTACATGCCCGGTCGCCGGCGCACCGGCTCGAGGCCCTCCAGGACCAGGATGTCCTTCGCGGTATACGTCGCCGCCATGTCTACTCCTCCACCCGCTTCACCGCGGCCACCCCACCGCGCTTCACGACCTTCTGGCCCTTCCCCGCCCGGCGTCCGGCCGGAACGTCCGTCACGGCGAACCTCCGCTCGTTGCCCTCGGGCGTGACGGCGAGGAAGTCGTCCTTCTCCGCGAGCGCGAGTGCGCCGACGACGCGCGCATCGCTGCCGGGCTTGAGGAGCGTCACGCCGCGGCCGGGCCCGGAGAGCTCCGCCACGTCGACCAGGGGGAAGCGCAGCATCTTGCCGCTCGACGCGGCCACCACGACGACCTTGCCCGCGACCGGCTCGACCGAGACGATCTCGTCGCCGTCGCCGACGCGCGCGACCCGCCGCCCCGAGCGCGTCGTCTCCGAGAGATCGGGCGTCGCGCGGAAGCCGAAGCCGCGCGCCGTCGCGACCAGGATCGGACCCGGCGCCGCCGCGCCGCCCAGACCGGGCAGAAGGGCCTGGCCGCTCGTCGCCTCCGCCGCCGCGACGTCGCGCTTCAGCTGCGCCGCCACCACCCGCTCGCCGTCGCCGAACTTGAGCAGCGACTGCACGGGCTCGCCGTAGCCGGTCGTCGCCGGGACGTCGGCGACGCGCAGCACGTAGACCGACCCGTGGGTCGAGTAGAGCACGAGGTGGTCGCGCGTCGTGCCGGCGAGCACGGCTTGCACCGCGTCGCCCTCGCGCAGGCGCGCCGACGATGGATCCTTCAGCTCGCGCACGCGCCGCAGCCACCCGTCGCGCGACAGGAGCACGGTCGTCTCCTCGTGCACGATGTAGGCCTCGGCGTTGTATTCGAGCTCCTCGGCGCGGCCGACCTGCGTGCGGCGCTTGTCGCCGAACTTCTCGGCGATGCGCTCGAGGTCCTCGCGGATCACCTTCCAGCGCGCCTTCGGGCTCTTGAGGAGCGCTTCGATCTCCTTCAGCCGGGCGCGCTTGGCGCCGCGCTCTTCGAGGATCTTCGAGATCTCGAGGCGCGCGAGCTGGTAGAGCCGGATCTCGAGGATCGCGTCGGCCTGCACCTGGTCGAGATCGAAGCCCTTCATCAGGGCCTGCGCGGCGTCCTGGCGCGACTCGGCCTTGCGGATCATGCGAATGGCGCGGTCGAGGTCGTCGTAGATCCTGGCGAGGGCGTCCAGGATGTGCAGGCGCTCCAGGAGCTTCTTGCGCTCGTGCTCGAGGCGCCGCGTGACGACGACCATGCGATGGTCGAGGAAGTGACGGCAGAGGTCGCGCAGCGTGACGCGCGCCGGCTGCCCGACGGCCGGGTTCGTGCTGGGGAGCAGGCACGTGAGGTTCACGTTGAAGTTCGTCTGCAGGGCGGTGTGCTTGTAGAGGTAGGCCATCGCGGCTTCGGGTGACGCCTCGGCCTTCAGCTCGAGCACGATGCGCACGTCGCCTGTCGACTCGTCGCGCACGTCCGTCACGAGGGGGAGCTTGCGCGCCACGATCTCGTTCGCGATCGCCTCGACGAGCTCGGCCTTGTTCACCGTGTACGGGATCGAGGTGACGACGATCTGGCGCCGGCCGCGCGCGAGGCTCTCGATCTTGTACTCGCCGCGCAGCCGGATCGGCCCCTGGCCGCTCTCGTAGATTTCGCGCAGCTCGCGCTTGGTGTTCAGCACCTCGCCGCCGGTCGGAAAGTCGGGCGCCTTCACGTGCTTCAGGAGGTCCTTCACGGCGATGTCCGGCTCGTCGATCATGGCCGTGAGCGCGGCCACCACCTCGCGCAGGTTGTGCGGCGGGATGTTCGTCGCCATGCCCACGGCGATGCCCGTCGAGCCGTTCATGAGGAGCTGCGGGATGGCCGACGGCAGCACGATCGGCTCGTCCAACATCGCGTCGAACGTGGCGCGGAAGGGGACGGTGTCGGCCCCGAGGTCCTCGAGGAGCTCCTCGGCGAGGGCGGTGAGGCGCGCCTCGGTGTAGCGGTAGGCGGCCGCGCCGTCGCCGTCGAGCGAGCCGAAGTTCCCCTCGCCATGCACGAGCGGGTAGCGGAGCGAGAAGTCCTGTGCCATGCGGACCATGGCCTCGTAGGCGGCCTGATCCCCGTGCGGGTGGTACTTGCCGAGCACCTCCCCGACGATGGCGGCCGACTTGCGCGGCCGCGCGCCCGCCGTCAGGCGCAGGTTCTGCCACATCGCATAGAGGATGCGGCGTTGAACCGGCTTCAGGCCGTCGCGCACGTCGGGGAGCGCCCGCGACGTGATGACCGACAGCGCGTAGCTGAGATACCGCTCCTCGGCGGCCGCACGAAGATCTGTCTCGAGAGGTGCTGCGATACCCATCGTCCCCTCCACCCCGCAAAAATCGCGCGCATCTTAGCAATTGCCGCAGCGAACGCGAGCCGGTGCGGGGCGATTTCGCACGAGCCTGCCCGGGCGGGCAGCGCTGCACGAAACATCGGGGACGAATTCGGCGTGGACTCTGGATTTTCGCAGGTCGCCGTGGCACCCCCCTTGCTCCCGACACGGGCGTGCAGAACGGGGATACGCCCGTGACGGTCACCGTCCTCCTCCTCGCCGCCGGCCAGAGGGACTCCTCCCGCGCCTCCGTGTCGTCGTCGATCGCCGTCCCGACGGGCGTCCCGCATTGGCAAGACTGGCTCGTCGATGCCGTGACGAGCCGTGCCCGGGAAGGTGCCGTGCGCCTCGGGGCGCAGCTCGCCCCGCAGGGGGCTCTCTCGGACCACCGCTTCGTTCCGCTCGCGGCGGTGATTCCGACGGCGCACGTCACGCACTGACCCGCGCCACGAGTGGCCGCGCCGGACGCGTCGCGCATGCGCGTCCGGCGCGGCTCCTGAGGCGCGTCAGTCCGGCTCGCGCAGCAAGCGCAGGAACGCTTCGCCGTAGCGCGCGAGCTTCGCGGGTCCGACGCCGGGAATCGCGAGCAGGCTCGCGTCGTCGGTCGGACGCGCGGCCGCCATCCGCGTCAGCACGGCGTCGCTGAACACGATGTACGCCGGCACGCCCTCGCCGTCGGCGAGCTGGCGTCGAAGGGCGCGCAGGCGCTGGAAGAGCGCGTCGTCGATCGCCTCGGCGGACGGCGCCGCGGGCCGCAGCGGCAGCTTCGCCGGCCGCACGAGGTCGAGGAACCCCTCGCCCGAGCACGCGTCGCACGCCGTCCCGCACGGCTCGATCGTCTCGTCGAAGTACGCGACCAGCCGCCGCCACCGGCATCCCGCGGCGTCGGCCAGCTCGAACGTCGCGACGCTCCGATCGCGTGCGCTCCGCCGGACCTGCGCGTCCTCGATGCTCTCCTGGAAGCGCTGGTGGCTCACCACGTCGGCCCAGGAATAGAGCAGGATGCAGTCGCTCGGCAGGCCATCGCGTCCGGCGCGCCCCACCTCCTGATAGTAGCTCTCGATCGAGCGCGGCAGCTCGCGGTGGATCACGTAGCGCACGTTCGACTTGTCGATCCCCATGCCGAAGGCGATCGTCGCCACGACCACGTCGACTTCGTCGCGCGCGAACGCGTCCTGGTTGCGGGTGCGGACGTCGTCGTCGAGACCCGCGTGGTACGGCGCCGCCCGCACGCCGGCCGTCCGCAGAAAGTCGGTGAGCGACTCCACGTTGCGCCGGCTGAGCGTGTAGATGATGCCGCTCTCGCCCGCGGCGGCGCGCCGCCGCACGTACGCGAGGAGGTCCTTGCGCGAGCCGCGACCGTCGCCCTTCTTGTGCGCGATCAAGCGGAGGTTCGAGCGGAAGAAGGACCCCTTGAAGCCGTCGGGCTTCACCATGCCGAGCTGGCGGATGATGTCGCCGACGACCCGGCGCGTGGCGGTGGCCGTGAGCGCCAGTATCGGCACGCCGCCGAGCTCGTTCTTGAGCGATGCGAGCCGCCGGTAGGCGGGACGAAAGTCGTGCCCCCACTCCGAGATGCAGTGCGCCTCGTCGACGGCGACCAGCGAGATCCGGACGTCCGCGAGCGCGCCGCGCAGGCTGCCCTCCAGCCCCTCGGGCGCGACGTACACGAGCTCGTACTCGCCGGCGCGGAGCTGTCGCAGGCGATCGCGCCGCGTCTCCCAGTCGAGCGTCGAGTTGAGCACCGTCGCGCGGAAGCCGCTGCGCACGAGCGCATCGACCTGGTCCTTCATGAGCGAGATGAGCGGGCTCACGACCAGCACCGTGCCGGGCAGGATGCGGGCCGGAATCTGGTACGTGAGCGACTTGCCGGCGCCGGTCGGCATGACGCCGATGCAATCGCGTCCCGCGAGCACGGTCGCGATGATCTTCTCCTGACCCGGACGGAAGTCGGTGTAGCCGAAAACGCCGACGAGAACGTCGCGGGGCGTGGCGCGGGGGCTGAGCGGGAGCTGGTCGATCGCGGCCCTATAGCAGCCCGCCGGCCGCGATCCAGTCCCGGTCCGCTACCGCTACGCGGCCGCGCGCGGCCGGGCGCCGCGCACGTTCGCGAGCTGCCAGCGCGCCATGGTCACGACGTCGCCGAAGCTCTCGCCGAGCTTGCGGACGACCGACGGCTCGAATCCCGAGTGCATCTTGCAGTTGTGGCAGCGCACGTCCTCGCGACGCTCCCAGTAGTCCCAGTCGACGCCGGCGAAGAACTCCTTCCAGGACCCGTAGTACCTGTCGCCGATGAGATAGCAGGGCCCCTTCCAGCCGTTCGGCGTGAACGTGGGGTTGCCCCACGGCGTGCACGGGTAGTCGCGCCGGCCGGCGGCGAACTCGAGGAAGAGCGGCGTCGAGGAGATCTTCGGGTACACCCGCGCCAGCTCGAGCACGCGCTGGAACTTCTGATGGATCTCGTCCCGAAACAGGAAGTGCTCGTCGCCTTGGATCGCCTCGTAGTGATAGCCGGGCGAGAGCAGGATGCCGTCGACGTCGAGGTCGGTCAGCAGCGCGCACATGGCGTCGAGCTCGTCGACCGACGTCTCCCGATAGACGGTCGTGTTCGTCTGCACGGCGTAGCCGAGGCGCTTCCCTTCCTTGATCATGTCGATCGCCCGGTCGAAGGTCCCCGGCCGGTCGACGACCTTGTCGTGCGTCTCGCGCATGCCGTCCAGGTGGACGTTCACGGTGAGACGCTTGTGCGGGCGGGCCTTCTTGTAGAAGCGGTCGAGCAGGATCGCGTTCGTGCACATGATGACGTGCTTCTTGCGCGCGACGATGCCGTCGACCAGCTCGACGATCTCGGGATAGACGGTCGGCTCGCCGCCGCACACGGAGACCACGGGCGCGCCGCAGGCGTCCACCGCTTCGAAGCACTTCGTCAGCGGGAGGCGGTTCCGGAGATCGCCCGAGTAGCGCTCCGGCGAGCAGCCGATGCACGCGAGGTTGCAGGTGTGCAGCGGCTCGAGCATGAGCACGATCGGCACGCGCGTCTGGCCCCACCACCAGTTGGTGAGCTGCCACTTCATCATGTCGGTCGCGATGTGGAGCGGAAACCGCATCCGTCCCTCCCTGGGGTTCTCCGTGAGATCACCCGGTCTGCGCCGAAGCCGACCGGCCGGCGGCCGGGGGCACGAGCCCGAATGCTTCGAGGCCGGCGCTGAACAGCAGCGCCACGAACTCGCGCAGCCGGCGCTCGGCCACGCGCTGCTGCCGCGCGAGGCGCAGCGCTGCCGGCCAGTAGTGCGGGCGCGGGGCGATCGTGGCCAGCGCGCGCGGCACGTCGAGGTCACCGGTCGCGGCGTCGATCAGGTTGCCGCCCGGCAGCGCGACGTCGTCGCCGGACTCGTCGAGGATCACCTTCACGAGGGCGCCCCGGATGCCGCGCGCCTGCGCGACCGCGGCGACCCCCGCGCTCTCCATCTCGACGGCGAGCGCGCCGCCACGTCCCGCCCTCGTGCGAAGGTCGCGCGTGCCGAGCACGACCGGGCTCGACGCGACGGGACCGGAGCGGACCGCGATGCCCCGTGCCGCCGCCCAGGCGAGGATCGCCCGCCCCTCCACCGCGAGCTCGCCGCCGACGCGGCCGGCGGAATCGAGCACGACCACGCTCTCGCCGATCACGACGTCGCCGGCGTGCAGGCCACCGGCGAGCGCACCCGCGCATCCGATCGAGAGGAAGAGGTCCGCCCCCGGCGCGCGCTCGGCGGCGAGCCTGGCGCGCTCGGGTCCCATGCCCACCTGCAGGACGGTGACCGAGGCGCCGTCGCCGAGATAGCCCCGCCAGCGACGCGGCTCCGAAGGCTCCACGCCCTGCAGCCCGTCCAGTACCGCCCGCGCCTCCCATGAGAGGGCGGCGAAAACGACCACATCCTCCATTCCGTGCGGCTGACCGGATACTCTAAACCGTTCGGTCAGGCAATCGCCGTTCGCGACTTTCATTGCGTGGCGAACCGCCGGCGGCTACAGGCAACAGCCTGTGTCACGCGAACGCCGCCCCGCCTGGATCATCTGCGTCCTCGCCATGATCGGCGTCGCCGCGATGTCGCTCGCGGCCTGGGTGAGCGGCCTCCCCGTCGTCGTCCCCTCGCTCGGCGCGACGCTCGTCGCGGCCGCCGTCGCGCCCGACGCGCCCGAGAATGCCCCGCTGACGATCGTTGCCGGTCACGCGATCGCCGTCGCGGGTGCTCTCGCCGCGCTGGCGGTCTGCGGGCTCATGGGTCAGCCCTCGGCGCTCGTGGTCGGCGTCACCGCGGCCCGGATGCTGGCCCTTCCGTTTGCGCTCGGCCTCACCCTCTTGGGGATGCTGCTCTCGCGGCGGGTGCACACGCCCGCAGGAGCGACCGCGCTCCTCGTCGCCCTCGGCATCCTCCGGCCGGGGAGCGACGTCGTGGTGCTCCTCCTCGCCGTCGTCTACGTCGCCGCCGTGATCGCGGCGTTCCCGCGCATCGCCGAGCGCCTTTCGGCCGGCGCGCGCGTCACTCCGCGAAGGCGCGCCCGAGCGTCCGCTCGATGAGCGACGCGGTCGCGCGGTCTCCCGCCGCGCGCCGACTCGAGGCGATCGCGCGCAGCGCCATGTCGACGGTCGGGAGCCCCGGCGCGATCGCGTAGGCGCGCAGGTAGGCCGTCGTCTCGTCCTGCGGCCGGCCGGCGAGCAGCGCCATCTGCGCCGTCAGCAGGAGCGCGCGCAGCTCGGCGGACGCGCTGGCACCGGCAATCGGGCCGGGTCCGGGATCGAGGCGCGCCGCCACCCAGGCGAGGTCCTCCCGCGCCAGCTCGTGCTGCCGGAAGTAGGCGGCCGGTGCGGTGAGGTCGAGCCGCGGCCGATCGTCGCTGATCGGCAGGGCGTCGGCGGTCGCGGTCGCGAGCCGGCGGCCGTCGGTCACGTACAGGACCGCGAGATCGCGCGGGCCCACGAGCCCCACCTCGCGCAGCGCGGGCGCGAGCGCCGGATCGCTCATGCGCGCCGCGAGCGCCGTCGCGTCGACGGCCACCGGCTCCCGCCGCCCGACCAGGCCCACGAGCGGCGTCGACGTCCGGTAATAGGCCGACCACAGCTCGACGTCCGGGAACGCACGCACGAACGTCGCCACCACGGCTTCGAGATCGCCGACCGCGAGCTGGTGCAGCGGCAGCCACTGGCAGACGAGGCCACCCGGCGCGAGATGGTTCTCGGCGAGCGCGTAGAACTCGCGCGAGTAGAGCGCGCTCGCGCCCGCCGTCCAGGGCAGGAAGAGATCGGCGACGATCACGTCGTAGCGACGATCCGTGCGCAGGAGAAAGCTCCGCACGTCGTCGGCGACGAGGTGTGCGCGCGGGTTCGCGAGCAGGTCGCCGTTGGTCGCCGCGAAGGCCTGCGCGGCGGTGAGCACCTCGGGCAGGAGCTCGACGCCGTCCGCCTCGACGCCGGGGTGCGCGAGCTCGGCGCCCATCGTGTCGCCCGTGCCGACGCCGACGTGCAGCACGGTGCGCGGATGCGGATGCAGCAGCATGGGTACGTGCGCCTCGCGCTCCTCCAGGAGCAGCCCATCCGTGCCGCCGAGCGAGTAGCGACCGTTGACGCGCAGCCGCCGCGCCCCGTTCGCGTCCTCGCCGACGGTGACCGTCGCCGCGGCACCTTCGCGCTCGAGCACGATGCGCTCGCTCGGCGGAACGCCCGAGCGCCAGGGGGCGAAGGTCGCCGTGTCGGCGACGATCGTGGTCGCGACGGCGAGGCCGAGCGCCGCCCAGCGCATCCGCCGCCGGGCGGCGAGCGCCGACGCGAGGAAGGCGAGCGGCGCCAGGCGCCAGAGGCTTCGCTCGAGACCCAGACGCGGCAGGAAGACGAAGGCGGCCGCGATCGATCCCGCCATGCCGCCCAGCGTATTCGCGGCCAGGACGCGTCCCATGGCGGCGCTCGCCGTCCCGCCACGCACGAGCGCGAGCGTCGCCGGGAACACCGTGCCGAGCAGGATCGCCGACGCGAGCACGACGCTCGTCGCGAGCGCGACCTCGCCCGCGAGCCCGCCGCCGAGGCTCGTGGCGGGGCGAGCACCGAGCGCGGCGCCGACGGCGCCCAGCGGCTCGACCGAGCACGCGACCGCGACGCCGAGCGCGGCGAACGTCCACGCGAGCACCGGCTCGGCCGGCCATCGCGACAGGAGGCGCGTCGCGATCGCCGCACCCGCGACGATCCCCAGCAGCACGACCGCCAGCACGATCGCGAAGCTGTAGACGCTGTTCGAGAGGCTGCCGGCGAGCGCACGCGTCCACAGCACCTCGCCGGCGAGGCCGACGAAGCCGGCCATCGCCGCGAGAACGGCAGGGCGCCACGCGCCGGATGCGGACACTGCGGTCGCCGGCGCCGAACGGTGGGCGTCTGGCACACCTCGTCCGAGCCAGCCTGCGACACCGGCCACCGCCGCGTCCACGGCGGCGATCGCGACGTAGCTGCCGCGCATGCCGAGCGTGCCCAGGAGGACGAACGGCACGGCGAGCGCGCCGGCCGCACCGCCGAGCGTGTTCCAGGCGTAGAGCGCGCCCAGGCCGCGCGCGTCGCGTACGTCGCGGGTGGCGGCGACGACCGGCATGGTCGCGCCGGCGAGCAGCGTCGGCGCGAGCAGCACGGCGAGCGGACATCCGACCCGCACGAGCATGCGCCAGGGCTCCGGCGCCCCCGCCTCGAGTCCGACGACGAGCGGCGCGAGCGACGGACGCAGCACGACGTAGCCGACGAGCGCCAGCGCGAGTCCGGCTTCGATGCGGGCATAGGCCGCGAGGCCGCCGCGCAGGCGGCCGCCGATCGCGGCGCCGGCGGCGAGGCCGCCGAAGGTCGCGGCCAGGACCACCGCGGTCCCCTCGGCCGTCGAGCCGAGGACGAGCGCCCAGTCGCGCGCCCACAGCACCTCCGCCGCGACCAGCGCCGCACCCGAGGCGGCGACGAGCACGGCCAGCACGAGGCGCCGCGCCTGGGCCTACGCCACCTGGCTCGGGCGGCGCTGGCGCTCGGGCCGCACCGGGCCGTGGCGCTCGCCGCGCTCGACCCCGGCGATCCTGCACAGCTCATCGAAGCTCTCGCCGAGGCACTCGACGATCCGCTCGCCGTCGCGCAGCAGCGCCGGATCGAGCGTCACGCCGATCGTGAGCGTGTCGGCGTAGGACAGCATCGCGAACGCGAGCCCGATCCCCTGCGCGAGGGGTACGAGCGGCACCATCGACTCGAGACGCACGCCTTGCGCGTACAGCACCACCGGCGGCCCGGGGACGTTGGTGCAGATCGTGTTCACCGGTGACGACTGCACCTGCAGCCAGCCGATCGCGGTCTGCAGCGCGGGCGGCAGCAACGTCATCAGATCGAGGATGCGCGTCATCCGCGCCGACTCCCCGCTCGCCTTGATCTGCGCCATCGCCGCGCGCACCTGCCGGTAGCGCTCGTGCGGGTCGTAGATCCCGACCGGCAGCGGCGCCACCATCATCGAGATGCGGTTGCCGAGCGCCAGGTGCTCGTCGGCCGTGCGCACGTTCACGGGGCACATGGCCTTCAGCTCGACGCGATCGGGGTTGTGGCCATGCCCCTCGAGGTAGCGGCGGAGCGCACCCGAGATGGTCGCCAGCACGGCGTCGTTCACGGTGCCGCCGAGGCGGTTCTTGATGCTCTTCAGCTCGTGGAGCGGCACCGTGCGCCAGAGCACGCGGCGCAGGATGCTCACGTGGCCGTTGAACGGCGTCGGCGGGACGCGTTCCAGCAGCACGCGCAGCATCTCGCCCACCGCCTCGCTGGTCCGCCCGAGCTCGACCATCGCCTCCTCGGGTTTCGAGAGCAGCGTGCCCAGGACGCGCGCATGGGCCGCGATCGTGCGCGTCCCGTCGCGCAGGCCGCGCCAGAGCTGGCGCGTCGCCGACGGCAACGGCGGCGTCGGCTCGGCCGGCGGCGCCGGGGGAGCAGGCGCGGGCTTCGGGCTGGGATCGAAGAGCACGCCCATCAGCTGCACGCCGGAGACGCCGTCGATCATGCAGTGATGGACCTTACCGAAGAGTGCGCTGCGGTTGCCCTCGAGACCGTCGATCTGGTGCAGCTCCCACAGCGGCCGCTCGCGGTCGAGCGGGCGCGCGAACAGGCGCGAGACGAGCTTGCCGAGCTGCTCGCGATCGCCGGGCGGGCGGAGCTGGTGACGAAAGACGTGCTGGCGGACGTCGAAGCGCGGCGCCGGCTCCCACGTCGGCAGCGCCAGACTGAACGGCACCGGAACGACCCGCTGTGTGTAGCGCGGGATCAGGTGCAGCCGCGAGGCGACGTCGTCGACGAGGCGCGCGAAGTCGAGCGGGCGCTCGGTGATCGACACCGATCCGACGTGCAGGAGCTGTCCCGTGCGCTCGAGGTTGAAGAACGCCGCGTCGAGCGCGGTCATGCGATCGCCGGCCTTCACGTGCCCTCGAGTACGAAGGTGACGAGCAGCGTCGTCCGGTACTCCGCGACCTTGCCGTTCTCCACTGCCGCGTTCTCCTTCAGGACCTCTATGCCGGTGATGTTGCGCAGGGTCTTGTTCGCGCGCTCGAGGGCGTTGCGGACGGCGTCCTCCCAGCTGTGCGGGGACGCGCCGATGATCTGTGTCTGCCGTGCGACCGCCATGATCCGATCCTCTACTCGTCGAGCAGGAAGATGAGCTTCATCTCGACCCGGTATTCGGTGATGAGCCCGCGCTCGACCTTCACGCGCTTGCCCGTGACCTCGAGCCCGGTAATGTTGCGCAGCGTGCGGGCCGCCCGCGCGACCCCGGCCTCGACCGCCTCACGGAACCCGTCGGGGGACGACGTGATCAGCTCGGTCACCCGCGCGATGGCCACACCCAGGCGGCTACCAGAGCTGGCCCGGGGCATTCAAGCCGGCCATACTCGCGCGTCGTGAGAGCGGTCCTGCTGCTGGCCTGGCGCGAGCTGCGGCGCCATCCCATGCGCAGCGCGCTCACCGCCGGCGGGGTCGCCTGCGGCGTGGCCCTCGTGGTCGCGATCCAGGCCGTCAACGCGACGACCCTGGCGGCGTTCACCGACGCCATCGACGACCTTGCCGGAACGGCGGCATTGCAGGTGCGCGGTCAGGGATCGTTCGACGAGGCGGTCGCCGACCGCATCCGCGACGTGCCCGGCGTCGACCACGCCGTCCCCATCCTCACCGAGACGTTCTTCGCCGTGGATCCGCCCGCGGCCGGTGAGGCGCTCGCCGTGTTCGCCGCCGACGTGAGCGACGGCCACGCCATCAAGACACTCCATCTCGTGAGGTCGGGCGATCGGGTGGTCGAGGACCCCCTCGGCTTCCTCGTCGATCCATACAGCATCGTGGTGACCGACACGTTCGCCGCCCGTACGGGGCTGAAAGACGGCGCGCCCCTGCGCCTGCGCACGCCGGTCGGCATCAAGACGTTCGTCGTGCGCGGCGTCCTGCCGCCGGGCGGCGTCGGGCGCGCCTTCGGCGGCAACCTCATCCTCATGGACGTCATCGGCGCGGAGACGGTGCTCGGCCGCGAGCGCCGCATCGACCAGGTCGACGTGACGCTGCGCCCCGGCGTCTCGGCCGACGAAGCGGTGCGGCGCATCGCCGCCGTGCTGGATCCGGGTCTCGAGGCACTGCCGCCGGCGCGGCGCGGCGAGCAGATCGAGCGCTACCTCCGATCGTATCGCACGCTCCTCTCCGGCATCTCGGGGCTGGCCCTCCTGGCCGCGGTGTTCGTCGTCGGCAGCACGGTCGCCACCGCCGTCGCGGCGCGCCGCCGCGAGCTCGGGCTCGCGCGCTCGGTCGGCGCCGCCCGCGCGCAGATCCTGCGCCTCGTGGTCGGCGAGTCCGTGCTCGCGGGCGCGGTCGGGACGGCGCTCGGCATCCCGCTCGGCCTCGTGCTGGCGCGCGCCCTCATCGATCTCGCCAACGAGAGCACGTCGCTCATCTTCGCCATGACGACGTTCACGCGCGGCCTCGACGTGACGGCCGGGACGCTCGCTCTGGGTGCCGTCGCTGGTCTCGGCGCCGCGCTGGTCGCGGGGTGGGCACCCGGACGCGGCGCCGCGGCCGTCTCGCCGCTCGCCGCGGTCCGGCCGCCCGACGCGACAGCCGAACGGCGCTGGCCGGCGCCGCTCGTCGTGGCGGCGCTCGCGGTCGTCACCGCCGTGGCGCTCGCGCTCACCATCCGCACGGACTCCGCGTGGAGCGGCAACGTCGCGGCGATCGCGCTCGACGCCCTCCTCGTCTGTCTCTTCATGCGCGGCGCGGCGCACGTGGCGCGCGGCGTGCTCGGGCCGCTCCGCGAGCGGGTCGGGTTCGCGAGCCGTCTCGCGGTCGATCGCCTGGCGCGCCTGCCGAGCGCGCTCGCGCTCGCGGCCGCCGTGCTCGCGCTCGGCCTCGGGATCATGATCATGGCCGGCACCCTGGCGCGCAGCTTCGAGGAGTCGGTTCTCGACTTCATCCGCCACCAGGTGCGCGCCGACCTCGTGGTCGCATCGACCGCCACCACCGGATGGATCGAATCCCCGGTCGACGAGTCGCTCGCGGCCGAGCTCGCCGCCCTCCCCGGCATCGCGCGCGTCGAGCTGCTGCGATTGGCCGAGCACCGCTTCCGGGGCGAGCGGATCAGCGTCGACTCCCTCGAGCTCGCGGCGTTCGACCCGGGACGCCGGGACGACTTCGTGTTCTCGGCCGGCGATCCCACCGCCGCGCTCGCCGCGGTGCGGGCGGGCACGGGCGTGCTCGTGTCACGCAACTTCGCGCGCCAGTTCGGCGTCGGCGTCGGCAGCACCCTCGACGTCGAGACACCGCACGGCCCGCTCTCGACCTCGGTCGCCGGCGTCGTCGTCGACTACGTCTCGCCCCGCGGCAGCATCGTGATGGCGCGCCCGACGTACCAGCGCTGGTGGGACGACCACACGGCGAATCGCTTCCACGTGTGGCTCGCGCCGGGCGCGAGCCTCGAAACGGTGCGGCGCGCGGTCGCCGCGGGGCCGGGCGGCCGGCTCGGTCTCAAGGTGCTGACGCAGCGCGAGCTCTACGCCTACCACCAGGACGCGGTGCGCCGCGCCTTCCGCTTCACCAAGGCCCTCGAGGTGCTGCCGCTCGTCGTCGCCGCGCTCGGCCTGGCCGAGGCGCTGCTCGCCGTCTCGCTCGACCGGCGTCGCGAGCTGGCGTTGCTGCGCGCGAGCGGCGCGACGCGCGCACAGGTGGCGCGCTCGGTCGTCGCCGAGGCCGCCGGCGTCGGCGTGCTCGGCTGGATCGGCGGCGTCCTCATGGGTCTCGTCCTGTCCCTGCTGTGGGTGCGCGTGAACTTCACCGTACAGCTCGGCTGGGACCTCGACTTCCACTTCGCGACGGCGTCGCTGCCGATCGCGGCGCTGGCGGCCCTCGCCGTGAGCGTGCCGGCGGGGCTCCTCCCCGCCCGCCGGGTGGCCCGGCTGCCCGTCGTCGAAGCGCTGCGCGGCGAGTAACCGCCGCGTGCGGCACGCCGCGGCTCAGCCGTGGTCGAGGTTCGAGACGCTGAACATCGTGTCGCCGACGCCGTGGTCGTACTTCACCTCACGGAAGGCGAAGACGGTCCGCGTGTCGTAGGGCAGCGTCTCGATCTCGGCCTCCATGGCGGTCGCGTACGCCCCGATGCGCTCGTACTTGCGCGGTCGCACGCGCTTGAAGACTTTGCCGTCCTGGTCGAACACGTCGACGCGCCACAGGAGGGAATCGTCTTTCCCGAACCAGAGCACGTACTTCGAGTAGTTCGGGAACTCCTCGTTCTTCGGCACCAGCGTCACGACGTTGCACGCCTTGCCGTCGAGCGTCTCCTCCTTGTCGAAGGTCGCCGTCGCCTCGGCGTCGTTCCACTGCTGGATGCGCACCAGCAGCTCGAGGTCGCGATACGAGAGGTCGGCGCCGAAGAAGTTCTCGTCGCGCTGCGACTCCGCGAGCCGTCGCACGCGGCGCGACGCGGGCGTGAAGATCCACTGCTGGTCGCCGGTGCCGCGCGGCGACAGATGCAGGAAGCGCGTCCCCTGCACGTCCGAGGGACTGGTGAACGAGATGAAGGTCCGATGCTCGCCGCGCGGATCGGTGGTCTCGGTGATCTCCATGACCCGCGTACGCGTCGGCGCCTTGCCTGCGAACGTGTCCATGGTGGCGTCGAGCGTGCGATCCTTCCACGTCGAGAAGCCGTTCTTCTGCTGGGCGGTGTCGATCACCTCGCGACCCGTCACGGCCCACGCGGGTGCGACGGCGAGGAGCGCGAGGGCGAGGACGTACGTGCGCTTCATTCGGCGAACTCCTGGTAGTTGGTGACGCGGAAGCCGTCGGGCTCGCGCCGGACGGTGACGAGCCAGCGACGTTCGAGGCCGTCGGCGTTCTCGACCGTGATCTTGCCCTGATAGAGATACTTCACGCCGCCGTCGGCGTCGGCCTGCTCTTCGAGCAGCGCGTACCGGACGATCGGCTTCATCGTGCTGTCGTCGATCGAAACGCCCTTCACGAGCTCCAGCTCCTGCTCGACCTTCTTGCGAGCGACGCCGCTCGTGAACGGAAGCGCCGCATGGAGGTCGATCGCGACGTAGTGCGCGTCGAGAAACGATTCGGCGGTGCCGCGCGACGTCGACGGATCGGGACGGCACGCGCCGCTCGTCGCGAGTGCGAGCAGGAGTCCAATCGTGGCAAATGTGCGCGGTGTTCTCACCTTGTTCGATCCGGGCGCCGTGATAGCATCGCCGTCATCATGCCGACAAGGACGGCGCGCGCAACGGCCGACGCCGTGGAGGCGTGGGCGTCGTATCTGCGCACGGAGCGCGCGGCGTCGCTGCACACGCTGCGCGCATATCTCGGCGACGTGCGACAGTTTCTCGCGGTCGCGGGTGCGAGCGGTGTGGGCGCGGTGGGCGCTGCCGACGTCCGCCACTGGCTGCGCACGCTCGACGGCGAGGCCGAGCGTACGTCGATCGCGCGGAAGCTCGCCGCGGTGCGCGGCTTCTTCCACTTCCTCGTCACGTCCGGACGCCTGCGCAAGGATCCCACCGCCGGCATCGTGACGCCGAAGACGCGCCGCAAGCTGCCGGCGCATCTCTCCCTCGACGAAGTGGATCGACTCCTCTCGACGCCGGCGGCCGATGCCTTCGGGGGCCTGCGTGATCGCGCGATCCTGGAGCTGCTGTACTCCTCGGGGCTGCGCGTGAGCGAGCTCACCGGGCTCGACTGGACGTCGGTCGACACCGACGCCGAGACCGTGCGCGTGCTCGGCAAGGGCCGCAAGGAGCGGATCGTCCCCGTCGGCCGTCCGGCGCTGCGCGCCCTCGCCGCCTATCGCGCGGCGTGCACGGGCCGCGGCTGGCCGGTGCGCAGTGGCCCCGTCTTCCGCAACGCGCGTGGCGGCCGGCTCACGTCGCGCAGCGTCGCCCGCAGCATGGAGCGGTACGTCGTCGCCAGCGGCACGACCACGAAGGCGACGCCGCACGCGCTCCGCCACACCTTCGCGACGCACCTGCTCGGCGGCGGCGCCGACCTGCGCGCCATCCAGGAGCTGCTCGGCCACGCGAGCCTCTCCACGACGCAACGCTACACGCACGTCGACCTGCGACGCCTGATGGATGCGTATGACCGAGCACATCCCCGTGCCTAGGCTCCGCTCGACCACGATCCTCGCGGTGCGCCACGCGGGCCGCGTCGTCCTCGGCGGCGACGGCCAGGTGACGCTCGGACAGACGGTGGTCAAGCACAACGCCAACAAGGTCCGCCGGCTCTACCAGGATCGCGTCATCGCCGGCTTCGCCGGCGCGGGCGCGGACGCGATCACGCTCTTCGAGCGCTTCGAGCAGAAGCTCGAGAAGGTGAATGGCAACCTGCGGCGCGCCGCCGTCGAGCTGGCGAAGGACTGGCGCACCGACCGCATGCTGCGACGGCTGGAAGCGCTCATGATCGTCGCGGACCGCGACGCGCTGCTCATCGTGTCGGGCACGGGCGACGTGATCGAGCCGGAAGACGGCGTCGCCGCGATCGGCTCGGGCGGCAACTTCGCGCTCGCCGCCGCGCGCGCGCTGGTCCGGCACTCCTCCCTCGGCCCCCGGCAGATCGTCGAGGAGGCCTTGCGCATCGCCGCCGCGATCTGCGTGTACACGAACGACCAGTTGACGATCGAGGAACTGGCCGCGTCGTGAGCACGTCGACCTTCACGCCGCGCGAGATCGTCTCCGAGCTGGACCGCTACATCGTCGGCCAGCGGGCGGCCAAGCGGGCGGTCGCGATCGCTCTCCGCAACCGCTGGCGGCGCATGCAGGTGCCGGAACCGCTGCGCGACGAGATCGCGCCCAAGAACATCATCATGATCGGCCCGACCGGGGTCGGAAAGACCGAGATCTCGCGGCGCCTCGCCAAGCTCGCGCAGGCGCCCTTCATCAAGGTCGAGGCCTCGAAGTTCACCGAGGTCGGGTACGTCGGCCGCGACGTCGAGTCGATCATCCGCGACCTGACGGAGCTCGCGATCAACATGGTGCGCGAGGAGGAGCGCGAGAAGGTGCGCGTGCGGGCGCGCGAGCTCGCCGAGGAGCGCCTGCTCGATCTGCTGCTGCCGCCGCCGCCGTCGATGGCCGTCACGAGCGCGAGCAACGACCACGCCGACACGCGCGAGAAGTTGCGTCAGCTCCTGCGCGACGGCAAGCTCGACGACCGTACCGTCGAGGTGGAGGTGACGAAGGTGGCCGGCGGCCCCGCGATCGAGGTCATGACGCCGCAGGGCCTCGAGGAAATCGAATCGTCGCTGCGCGACATGCTGCAGAACCTCATGCCGAAGCGCTCGAAGAAGACGAAGGTGCCGGTCCGCGAGGCGCGCGAGCTGCTGGCGCAGGAAGAGGCGACGCGGCTCATCGACATGGAGGCCGCGACGAAGGAGGCGCTGCGCCGCGTTGAGCAGTCGGGCATCGTCTTCCTCGACGAGATCGACAAGATCGCGGGGCGCGAGGGGCTGCACGGGCCCGACGTCTCGCGCGAGGGCGTGCAGCGCGACCTGCTGCCGATCGTCGAGGGATCGACGGTGACGACGAAGCACGGCCCGGTGCGTACCGACCACATTCTCTTCATCGCGTCGGGTGCGTTCCACATCGCCAAGCCGTCGGACCTGATCCCCGAGTTCCAGGGGCGCTTCCCGATCCGCGTCGAGCTCGAAGCGCTCACCAAGAACGACTTCGTCCGGATCCTGACCGAGCCCGAGAACGCCCTCACCAAGCAATACGTCGCCCTGCTCGCGACCGAGAACCTGACGCTCACCTTCACCGCCGACGCGGTCGCCGAGATCGCCCGCATCGCAGCCGAGGTGAACGACCGCATGGAGAACATCGGCGCGCGCCGTCTCCACACGGTGCTCGAGCGACTGCTCGATCAGACCTCCTTCGACGCCCCGGAGCTGGGCGGGCGCGAGATCGTCGTCGACGCACCCATGGTGCGCGAGCGGCTCGACGCCATCCTGCAGGATCAGGACCTCAGCCGCTTCATCCTCTGATGCAGGGAAGGAGCACGGTCGCCCGGTGACGCGGGGCGCGGCCTTCCGGCCGTGCTCACGCTGCGCTTCGGTTGACGCCTCAGGATGTCGCGTGTCAGATCCGCATCAGGCCTTGAGCTCATGGCCACCCCTCCTTCCCGCGAAAGTCAGCGTCGTTACGCGACGGTCATGTTCGCCGACGTCTCGGGGTTCACCGCCCTGTCGGGGAAGCTCGATCCCGAGGACGTCACCGACCTGATGAACGAGTGCTTCGGGCTCCTCGAGGAATGCGTGACGAAGCACGGCGGCCACGTCGACAAGTACATCGGCGACTGCATCATGGCGCTCTTCGGCGTCCCGCAGGCGCTCGAACACGCGGCGCGGCAGGCCGTCAACGCGGCGATCGAGATGCGCAACCGCATCGCCCACTTCAACGAGACCGAGCGGCCGCCGGCGGCGATCGGCATCCACATCGGCATCAACTCGGGGCTCGTGCTGGCCGGCGACGTCGGCGGGCAGCACAAGCGCGACTTCACCGTCATGGGCGACACGGTGAACCTCGCCTCGCGCTTGAAGGACGCCTCACCCACCGGCGAGATCTGGGTCGGGCCCCAGACGTACAGCGACGCGCGTCTCGACATCGACTTCGCGCCCGTGAAGGCGATCAGCTTGAAGGGCATCGAGCAGCCCGTGCGGCCGTATCGCGTCACCTCCGTCCGCGCGCGGCGCTACGGTGCCCGGTCCGCGAGCGCGGAGCGAGGGCTCTTCTCGGACCTCGTCGGCCGCGACGCCGAGGTCGGCGAGCTGCAGGCGCGGCTCGCGGCGCTCGCGCAGGGCCGCGGCTGGATCATGAGCGTGGTCGGCGAAGCGGGGCTCGGAAAGTCGCGCCTCGTCCACGAGGCGATCGGACCCGGCCCGCGCAGCGACCTCACGCTGCTCGAGGGCCGCGCGCTCGCGATGGGCGCCAACCTCCGCTTCCACCCGTTCGTCGACCTGCTGCATCAATGGGCCGACATCGCCGAGGAGGACACGCCGGACGATGCGGCGGAGAAGCTCGAGCGCGCGGTGACGGCGGCGCTCGGCGATGGGAGCGCCGACGCGTTCCCGTTCATCGCGACGCTCGCCGGCGTGCGCCTCGACGGGGCGCACGCGGCGCGCTTGAAGGACATCGAGGGCGACGCGCTCGAGCGGCTCATCGCGAAGCACCTGCGCGATCTCCTGGTGGCGCTCGCCGCGGTGCGGCCTTGCGTCGTCGTGATGGAGGACCTGCACTGGGCCGATCAGTCCTCGACCAAGCTCCTGCTCTCCCTGCTCCCCCTCGCCCGCGAGCGACCCATCGTCTTCGTGCTGGCGTATCGTCCCGACTACGCGCGCACGTCCGGCGCCGTCCAGCAGGAGATCACCGGCCGCCTCGCGAGCGAGCACACGATGCTGCGCCTGGCGCCGCTCGACGGCCGCCAGTGCGTCCAGCTCCTGCACAACCTCCTCTCGAGCCAGGACCAGCCGCACCCGGCATGGACGCGCATCCTCGCCAAGGCCGACGGCAACCCGTTCTTCATCGAGGAGGTCATCCGCTCCCTCATCGATCAGGAGGCGATCGTCCGCACGCCCCAGGGCTACCAGGTCACCGACCGGATCGAGAGCGTCGTCGTCCCCGCGACGATCCAGGAAGTCATCATGGCGCGCGTCGACCGGCTGCCCGACAACGCGCGGCAGATCCTGCAGCTCGCCTCCGTGATCGGGCGGCAGGCGCCGTACCGCATTCTCCAGGCCGTCGCGTCGGAAAGCGAGCAGCTCGCGTTCGGCCTCGCCTACTTGCAGCGCTCGCAGCTCCTGGAAGAGGACCGCAGCGGCGACGAGGTCGTGTGGGCCTTCACGCACGCGCTCGCACAGGAGACCGTCTACGAGTCGATCCTGCTGCGCACCCGCAAGGCCGCGCACCTGAAGGTCGCGGAGGCGATCGAGGTCCTCTTCGCGCAGCGCCTCGGCGACGTGCACGGGCAGCTCGCGTATCACTACAGCCGCGGCGAGCATCTGGAGAAGGCGGAGGAGTACTTGTTCAAGGCCGGCGAGGACGCGGCACGCTCGGCCGCGTCCGAGGAGGCGCTGACGCTCTTCCGCGAGGCGTCGCGGATGTTCATCGCCCGTCACGGCGACGGTGGCGACCCGCGGAAGAAGGCCCTGCTCGAGAAGAACATCGCGCTCGCGCTCTTGAACCGCGGCGATCTGAGCGAGTCGATCGCGCACTTCGACCGGGCGCTCGAGTACTTCGGCGAGCGCGTGCCGAAGACGACCGCGCAGTCCTACTCGCGCTTCGTCATGGACTTCATCGCCGTCATCGGGCAGCTCTACCTCGGCCTCAAGCGCCCCCGGCGGGTCGACGACTGGGACCGCGAGCGCCACGTGTGGCAGGTGCTCTTCAACCGGGGCCGGGCCCAGATCACGAGCGACCCGACGCGCCTCTTCTTCGACACGGTGGCCGGCTTCCGGCAGTTGAACCGCATCGACGCTTCGCGGATCGACCAGGCGGGGGCGTTGTACGCGTCGTGCGCGAGCATGTTCTGCTACTCGGGCATCTCGTTCGCCGTCAGCCGGCGGGCGCTCGCCATCGCCCAGGGGCTGATCCGCCCCGACAGCGTGCAGGACCGCTTCACGTGCGCCGCGATGGAGTTCACGCAGGACTACCTCGAGGGGAAGTGGGAGCACGGGCACGTCGTCGACGATGCGCTCGTCGACGAAGCGCTCCGCTACGGGCAGCTCTGGGACGCGAACACGTACCTCGGGCTGCGCTGCGATCAGAGGCTGCGCCGCGGCGAGTTCGCCGAGGCCGGCGCCCTCCTCGATCGGCTGGGCCATCTGCGCGACGACTACGGCTACGCGTTCGCGGGCGCGAACCTCGAGGGCATGCAGGCCGTCCTCTGCGCCGAAGCGCGCCAGCTTCCCGAGGCGCTCGCCGCGATCGAGAGCTATCTCGCCGGACGCCATGAGGACGCGCTGCGCACCTTCGGCCTCGGCACGAAGGCGAAGATCCAGACGCTGCTCGGCGATCTCGACGGCGCCGCGCAGAGTCTCGTGGCGGCCGCCACGATCGTCGGCCGCTCGCGCGAGGTACCGCCGTGGCACCGCAGCGCCTACGCCGCGGCGCGCCTGCGCCACCTCGCGATGCGTGCCGAGGCGGGCGATCCTGCGGCCGCCGCGCAAGCCAAGCAAGCCGTGCGCTACGCCGAGCGGGTCGCCGCCATGGTCGCGCTCCAGCGCACCGAGATCCACCAGCTGGTGGGGCGGCTCCACATGGCGCTCGGACGTCGCCGGGCGGCACTCGCCGCCTTCCGGCGCAGCCTCGACGTCGGCACGGCGCTCGGCGCGGAGCCCGAGATGGCGCGCACCTACGCCGAGCTCGCCCGCGACCTCGGGAGCGACCGTCTGGGGGATCTCGACGCCGCCGCGTGCCGCGCGAAGGCGCAGACCCTGTTCGAGCGGCTCGCGCTCGCCTGGGACGCGACGCGGCTCCGGGACGTCGATCGCGCCGCCTGAGCGCGAGGCGCATTGCGGGCCGCGCGCGGACCATGGTAGCGCCTTCGCATCGGGAAATGACCACCGAGGTGACCGCGCCCGCGAAGCATCCGGTGCTGCACCACCTCGCCCGCTTCATCCTGCGTCCGATGTTCCGCACGTACTTCCGGATGCGCGGTGAAGGGCTCGTGAACCTGCCACGACGTGGACCGTTCCTCCTCGCGCCGAACCACGTCTCGATGCTCGACTGGGCGTTCGTCAGCTACTTCCTGCCCCGTCTCATCCGCTTCGTCGTCGACCACAGCTTCTACGACCTGCCCGTTCTCGGCTTCGGTCTGCGCGTGAACGGCGCGATCCCGATCCGCACGGGACGGCCGGACGCACGCGCGATGCGGATCGCGCACGCCGTGCTCGCGGCCGGCGAGCCGCTCATCGTGTTCCCCGAGGGAGCGATCTCGCGGACCGGCCGCCCGCAGCGCGCCCAGCCGGGGGTCATCAGCCTCGCCGCGGCGACGCGTGCGCCGATCGTGCCGGTCGCGGTGCGCGGGGCGTTCGAAGCCTTCCCGCGCTCGCGGCGCCTGCCGCGGCCGGGGCGCGTGTCCGTCACCTTCGGACGGCCGCTCCCGCCGCCGCCCGTCGCGGGCGACCGCCACGAGCGCCAGGCGCAGGCCGATCGCCTGATGGCGCACATCGCCGACCTCCTCGACCGCCGCGAGCCGGTGAGCCCCTGGTGATGGCGACGGACCTCCGCACCGCCGTCGCGGCCATCCCGCCGGAGTGCTACGCGCGCCCCGCCTGGAAGGGTCTCGCGTACCTCGGGCGCGACCTCGGCATGTACCTGGCGGCGACGGTGCTCCTCGCGGTCACGGATCATCCGGCGCTCGTCCTCCCCCTGTGGCTCCTCGCCGGGCTCGGCACGAGCGCCCTCTTCGTCGTCGGACACGACGCCGCACACGGGGCGCTGTTCGCGAGCCCGCGCCTCTGCGACGTCGTTGCACGCATGGCATTCCTCCCGAGCCTGCACGGGCTCGCGCCGTGGCGGCTCGGCCACAATCGCGTCCACCACGGATTCACGGGACGTGCGGGGATCGACTTCGTGTGGCATCCGCTGACGCCCACGGCCTTCGCCACGCTGTCGCGCCCGGCGCGATGGCTCCACCGGCTCGAGTGGTCGGCCTGGGGTGCCGGCCTCTACTATCTTCGCGCGGTGTGGTGGGCGCGCATGACGCGACTCGTGCCGCCGCGTCGCTTCCGGCGCGAGTTCCATCGCGATCGCGCGCTGGTGGCCGTCGCGGCCGGCGCCGCGAGCCTCCTGGCGCTCGCATGGGGCTGGACGCACACCGGCACCGCCGCCGGCGCTTGCTGGACGTTGGTCAAGACGCTCGTCGTCCCGTGGCTGGTCTTCAACTGGATCATCGGCGTCACGGTCTACGTGCATCACATCGGCCCCGAGATCCCGTGGTACACGGCCGCGACGTGGTCGCGCGGGCGGGGCCAGGTCGACGCGACGGCCGCCTACCGGATTCCGCGCTGGCTCAACTTCTTCTGGCACAACGTGTACGTGCACACGCCGCACCACGTCGATCCGCGCATCCCCTTCTACCACCTGCCGCGCGCGGCGCGGGCGCTCGAGGCCCTCGGCGACGATGCGTTCGCCCCCCGGCCGCTCGCCCTGCGCGACTACGTCGCGATCACGCGGCGCTGCAAGCTCTACGACTTCGATCGCCAGGCGTGGCTCGACTACGCCGCGGCCGGCTGAGCAACCTCACGGGCGGCGGAAGGCGTCGGCCAGCTTCGGATCGAGCCGGACCGCCTCGGCATACGCGGCCATGGCCTCCTCGCGGCGGCCCTGGCGGCCGAGGGCGATGCCGAGATTCAAGTACGCCGCCGCGTCGCGCGGCGCGCGCGCGATCGCCGCACGATAGAGGCGCTCGGCTTCCGCCGAGTCGCCCGCCGCGAGCCGGAGGTTCCCGAGGTCGTACCAGACCCGCGCCGCCGGCGGATCGTAGCGCAGCGTGTGCGCGAAGAGCGTCGCTTCGTCGCGCCAGTCCCGGTTCCGCGCGACGACGAGCGGGGTCCAGACGGCGAGGCACAGGAGCGTCCCCGCGGCGCCGGCGCGCGCCGGCAGGCGGCGCGCGGCGACGGCGGCGACGAGCGGCACGAGGCCGCAGAGCGGGAGATAGAGGAAGTGCTCCGCGGCGAAGAGCGCCCGATCGGCGATGGCCGGATACACGGGCACGATACCCGACACGGGCGCGTAGGTCGCGGCGGCGAGCGCCAGCAGCACCCATCCGCCCGGGGCGCCGCGCGCGGCGAGCGCGAGCGCCAGCGCGACGGCAATGACGGCAGCCCACATCCCGATGGCGACGCCCGCGGACCAGCCGGCCACCGGAACGAAGCGCTCGAGGTGCAGGTCGCTCGGCCACACGAGCAGGCGCAGGTAGTCGAGTGCGGTCGCCGCGATGGCCGGGAGCCGAGCGGCGACGCCGGCGAGGTGCACGCCCGGCCCACCGCCGCCCATCCACAGGACGAGCCACAGCGTCGCGATGCCGAGCGGTACGATCGGTCTCGGCGGCTGCGGGTTCGGGTGCGCTCCGGGTACGAGCAGGACGAGCGGCGCCAGCACCGCCGCCTCCTTGCACCCGAGCGCGAGGGCCACGAGCACGCCGGTCGCGACGGCCCAGCCGTCGAGCATCGTACGCGCACGCCGCCAAGCGAGCAACGCGGCGAGCAGGAACACCGCGCACAAGACGTCCGTGCGCCCCGAGACGTAGGCGACCGCATCGGCCTGCACCGGGTGCGCGACGAACAGGAGCGAGGCCGCCAGCGCGCCCCCCTCCCCGATGGCCATGGCGACCGCGAGCTCCCCCACGAGCACGCCGGTGAGCGCGTGCATCACCAGGTTCGTCGCGTGGAAGCCGGCCGGCGTCGTCCCCCACAGCGCCCGGTCGGCCGCGAAGGACAGCATGACGACCGGACGATAGTAGTCGCCGGTGCGCCGCGTGAGGATCGCGTCCAGCCCGGCCGGCGCGATCGCCGTCAGACGATCGTCCCAGACGAAGTCGTTGCGGAGCGTGTTCCCGTAGCAGGCGGCGGCGAGCGCCAGGGTCGCGGCCGCGCGCCGCCACCCGCTGCGGGTCACTGAATCTTCCGGTCCTGCGGTTTCGCGTCGGACCCGTCGAGGACGCCGTCGTCGTCGGTGTCCGCGTCGGTGGGATCGCTGCCCGCCAGGTACTCGCCGAGCAGCGTGAGGCCGTCCCCGTCGTCGTCCGAGGACGCAGCGTGCGTGGTGTCGCCGAAGTACCAGCGCTCGTAGGCGTCGAGCACGCCGTCACCGTCCGCGTCGCCCGACCCGCCGCCGGTGAGATCCTGGCTCACGTGCAGGATCGGCACGAAGCGCCAGTCGCGCCAGATGGGCTGCAGGCTGGTGAAGTTCGGGTCGATCGTGTCCACCGCGGCGATCGTCCCGGTGATGAGGCCGCTCTGACCGAGCGGGAACATGAACTCGCCGTTCACCGTCGGTCCGACGTCGATGATCTGCTCGTACGTGCCGCGGTTGCCCTGGGGCGTCGGCTCGAACACGAGGCTCGGGAACAAGGCGACCAGCGGATGGCGGTAGTTGCTGTTCGGGCGCGGGCCGTCGGCGGGGATGCCGGCGGTGGCCGCGGTCGAGAACGCGTCGCGGACCGTGACCTCCCAGCCCTGGAGCGTGTCACCGGCGACGAACGCCGGCACGCACGCCTCGTCCTCGCGAACGGTGTCGAGCTGCCCGGCACCGAAGTCGTTGGCGGTGTTGATGCGGCCGACGACCTTCTGGTGCGGCGGCTGGCCGTTCGCCCGGCGCACCCGGTAGCACATGAGGTGCTGCGCCTGGTTGCCGACGGCGCTGCCGTCCTTCGACGCCGCGAGGCAGAGCCGCGAGGGCCGCTTCACGTCGTAGGTGCGCGAGTCGAACTCGCTCGCCACCGTGAGCTGCGTGCCGGGCAGGAGGCCGACCGTCTGCGGCGTCGTGCGGACCTTGTAGCACTTGAAGTCGGCGATGCCGCTCGTCGCCGCCGACGCGGGGGCGTCGAGCGTGACGCCGGTCGGCAAGAGCAGGCGATCGGGCTTCAGCGTGTCGAGCGAGAGCGTCCCGAAGCGATCGCTCACCACGAGCGTCTGGCGGACGTGGGACGGCTGTCCCGGCGACGACGAGGCCCGGTAGCTCTCGAGCCGGGTCGCGGGATCGACCGTCGTCCCGCCGTTGACGCCGCCGGGGCTGCACAGGGCCTTCGGCTTCGTGGCGTCGGAGAGCCGGGTCTCGATCCGATCCGCGAGCGAGATGCCCGCGACGGGCGTGAAGCGAGCCGTGTGCTTCGTCGTCCGCGCCTGGTAGCACAAGAAGGCGTCGAGCGCGCCCTTCCCGTTGAAGTAGTCGCCGCCGTACGCCTGCTGGTACGCGCCGGGCAGATCACCCTCTTTCGAGTCGATGGCGTGCTGGACGAGGTTGAAGCCCCGCCCGCCCGACGGCGTCGGGAGCGCGCCCGCGTACTCGTCGCCGTAGATCGCCGTCGAGAGCTGGTTGATGAGCGAGTTCATGAACGGGACTTCGCCCGCCACCGTCGTCGCCAGCACGGGATCGATGAAGTTGCGCCCGGTCTCGGGCGGCGCATTGTGCGCCTCGAGCGCGGCCAGCACCGAGTCGACGGCGCCGTTGCCGCCGTTGCCGACGCGGTCGACCGCTTCGCGGATGCGCGGCAGCAGGTAGCGGCCGAGCTTGCCCTTGCCGTCGAAGCCGGCGACGTCCTTGTTGAGCTGCCGGCACTTGTTGCGATCCCACGCGTTCTCGGCGCGGAGCTGCTCCAGGATGAACGCGTGCCGGAACTCGCGCCCGAAGCCGTCGCCCGGATCGGCCGTCGCCGCCTTGTTGTTCCAGTTGGAGACGTAGCCCTCGTTGGGGTTGATGGCCTCGGGAATGGCGATGATCTCCTGCACCTCGAAGGTGTCGCCGGGCGCGGGCGTCACGCCCCAGTCGTACTCGATCGTGAGGCCGTTGTTCGTGTTGCTGGCGATCCGGCGCGTCTGCTTGTAGCCCGTGCCGCCGGTGATGATGACGATGAACTCGCTGCCGAGCTGGGTCGGGTTGTGGTAGCGGAAGTTGAGCGACGGCGGCGCGTAGCTCTGGCCCATGAACGGTGCGCCGGCCGCGGTGAGGCCGTTCGGCGACGCCGACGCCACCGTGCCGGTCGCGACCGCGAGCGGGCTCGGCCCGGTGCCGTCGAGCGGGAGGCGCAGATCCTCGCCGCCCTGCCGCTTGCGGGAGAAGCCGGACGACCAGTAGCCGATGTTGCCGGCCGTGCCCGACATGAGGCCGACGCCGTTCCAGGCGAGGTTGTCGGCCCCGAAGAAGTTGTGCGTGGTCGGCATGATCCGGGCGCCGGCGCGGATGTCGAAGATCGACTCGGCGCGCTGGAACTGCGCGAAGCCGAGGACGGTGGTCGTCTCCTCGAGCCACGCGGCGCTGTCGACCGCGGCGGCGGCGATCTGGTGGCCCGGCCGCACCGCGACGTAGACCGAGCTGTTGTTCGGCGCCGTCGTCCACGGCGACGCGACGCTGAGCGTGTTGGCGTTCGGCACGGCGCCGATCTGCCGGATCTGGCCCGTGCCCTGGCCGTCGACGATCGCGACGTAGCCGGAGACGAACGAGGCGTCGAACATGCCGGCGTCGACGAGGGTCGTGAGGGTGCCGCTGTCCGCCGTGCCCTCCTTGTCGCCCAGGAAGTCGATGACGGCGCGCGATCCGTGGTTGCCCCCGCGATCGTGCGAGCGCCAGAACCTGCGGCTGGTGCTGCCGATCGTCCCTTCGAAGATCTCCGTGCGCACGTTGAGCGGGGCGGTCGTCCCCTCGTCGTCGTAGTGGATGACGTCGCTCGACTCGCTCACGATCTGCTCGAGGAACGTGTCGACGATCGGCAGCTGCGCGGTCGTCGTCGTGAACGCGACCGTGTCGGTCTGTCCGATCAGGATCAGCGGCGCGCCGGCGAACTCCATGCTGAGGCCGTGGATCCGATGGTCGCTGCCCTCGGTGCTGCGGTTCTCGGCGAAGTGCATGATGGACGGCACCTGGATGCCGGTCTGCGGGAAGCCGCCGAGCCACGGGTAGCCCGTCGACGACTTGCCGGGGGCGATGATCCAGGCGTAGCTCCCGAGCTTCGGCCAGGCACCGAGCGCCGCCGCCTGCTCGGCGCGCGCCAGGTGCGCGGCCGCGCGCTCCTTCATCGCCGTGACGTAGTCGTAGTGCGGATACTTGTCGGCGACGGCGGCGAGGTGGGTCGGCGTCGCGGAGAGGCTCGCCACCGGGCCGCCGTAGCCCGGCGTCGTCGGATCGGGGACCGACACGGGCGCCAGCGGATCGGTGACGAAGTTCAAGTCGGACCAGATCTCGGTGCCGGCGCTGACGCCGTGCTTGGCGATGAGCGCCTGCAGCTCGCCGAGGCGCGTGTTCTCGTCGAACCCGCCGAGGCCGAAGTTCCGGACCTCGAGGATACCGATGGACACCGCCAGCTCGGGCGTGAACTGGAAGCCCGCGTTCGGCCACTCGCCGCCGGGTGGCGCGTAGAAGGGATCGACCTGATCGGAGAGGTTGTTCTTGTTGCCGAAGAGGTTGTCGCCGATCCCGAGGAAGCTGCGCAGGATGTTCACCTCGATCGGCTCGGGGAGCGTTCCCGCGTAGACCGCGTCGATCGTGTCGTTCACGCCCTTGCAGTACTCGAGGATGGCGTCGCGCTCGCGCGCCGGCAGCTTCTGGAACATGCCGTTCAACTCGGACGACGTGTAGGCGGTCTGGCGCGCCTCGATGTCGCCGTTGAGCGTGGTCGGGTCGAGGAGCGAGAAGGCCTGGTAGAGCGTCCCGCGGCCCACGCGCGCCAGCAGGATCAGCTGCGTCAGGCGATCCTTCGCGATCTCGCGACCGTTCTCCCGCGCCAGCTCGGCGTCGGTGTCGGCGAAGATGTGCGGCAGCCCGTAGGCGGGCTCCCGCACCGTCACCGCGGCGCCGTGGGCGAGGCTCGTAACTCCGATCACCAAGGACATGGCGAGCAGTCGACGTGCCATGGTCGGTTCCCCCTCGGTGCGGAGCTTTCCAAGCCGGGAACCAGGCTGTCAAGGAAAAAGGATCGCCAGCACCCACGACGCGGCGTGCGGGGGGTGGGGCCGAGGGCGCGCTTGCCCGCCGCCATGCGGGGCGCGCGGCCCGGCGCCGCCTTGAGCCACCGGCCGTCGCACGGCATAAGACGCTGGTGACACCCATCGAGAAAGCCGACGTGCTGATCGAGGCGCTGCCCTTCATCCAGCGCTTCGCCGGCAAGGTGCTCGTCATCAAGTACGGCGGGCACGCGATGGAAAACGACGAGCTGAAGGACTCGTTCGCGCAGGACGTGGCCCTCTTGAAGTGCGTGGGGATGCGGCCGGTGATCGTCCACGGCGGGGGGCCGGTGATCGACGCAGCCGTGAAGCAGGCGGGCATCACGCCGCAGTTCGTGCGCGGGCTGCGCGTGACCGACCCGGAGACCATGACGATCGTCGAGCAGGTGCTGGTCGGTAAGATCAACAAGGAGATCGTGGCGCTGCTCAACCGCCACGGCGCACCGGCGGTCGGGCTCTCGGGCAAGGACGGCGAGCTGATCGTTGCGCGCAAGCGCAAGGCCGACGTCGACCTCGGGCTCGTCGGCGACGTCGTCGGCGTCAACCCGAAGGTCATCGAGTCGATCGGCGACTTCGTGCCGGTCGTGGCGCCGACCGCCGCCGATCGGGAAGGGCAGACCTACAACATCAACGCCGACGTCGTAGCGGGCGAGATCGCGGAGGCGCTGCGCGCCGAGAAGCTCATGCTGCTCACCGACGTCGAGGGCGTGAGGGGCCGCGATGGGGACCTCGTCGAGGAGCTGGCGACGGGTGACGCGCGCGCCCTCATCGCCGACGGCACCATCGCGGCGGGCATGATCCCGAAGATCGAGTGCTGCATCGCCGCGCTCGCCGGTGGCGTGCGCCAGGCGCACGTGATCGACGGGCGCGTCCGGCACGCGCTGCTGCTCGAGGTCCTGACCAACCGCGGCGTCGGCACCGAGGTCGTCCGAAGCCCCGCGCCGAAGACCGCGCGACGGCGGCTCGCCCGCGCATGACCAGCGCGGAGATCTTCGCCCGCAACGCCGCCTACGAGATCCAGCTCTACGCACGGCAGGCAGTGGCGATGGCGCGTGCGCAGGGCTGCGTCGTGTGGGACGCCGACGGGAAGCGCTACCTCGACTTCTTCGCCGGCGTCGCCGTGAACAACCTCGGCCACTGCCATCCCGCGGTCGTGGAGGCCATCCGGCGGCAGGCCGGCGAGCTGCTGCACGTCTCCAACCACTACCACACGGCGGTCGAGGGCGAGCTGGCGGAGCTCCTGTGCCGGCACTCGTTCGCCGAGCGCGTGTTCCTGTGCAACAGCGGCGCCGAAGCGAACGAGGCGGCCATGAAGCTCGCGCGACGCTGGGGCGCCGAGCGCGGCGGCGGCCGATTCGAGATCCTGTCGACGCACGGCTCGTTCCACGGGCGGACCTTCGCCACCGTGACGGCGACCGGCCAGGAGAAGTACCATCAGGGCTTCTTCCCGCTCCTGCCCGGCGTGCGCCTCGTGCCGTTCGACGACCTCGCGGCGATGGAGGCGGCAGTCGGCCGGGAGACGATCGCGATCCTGGTCGAGCCGATCCAGGGCGAGGGCGGCGTGGTCGTGCCGCGCCCGGGCTACCTGCGCGGCCTGCGCGAGCTCTGCGATCGCCGGGAGCTCGTCCTCATCCTCGACGAGATACAGACGGGCTTCGGCCGCACGGGACCTCTCTTCGCCTACCAGCGCGAGGACGTGCGTCCCGACATCATGACGCTCGCCAAGGCGCTCGGCGGCGGCGTGCCGATCGGCGCCATGCTGACCACGCAGCGCTTCGCCGACGCGTTCGCGCCCGGCTCGCACGGCACGACCTTCGGCGGCAACCCGCTCGCGTGCGCGGCCGCCGTCGCGGCCGTCCGCACGATCGCCGAGCCGAAGCTCCTCGCCCACGCGACGGAGGTGGGCGCGCTGCTCCGGGCACGGCTCGACGCAATCGCGGCGCGCCACCGGCGCATCCAGGCCGTGCGAGGCGTGGGCCTCATGCAGGGGCTCCTGCTCGACGGCCCGGGCGCCGCCGTCGTCGGCCGCTGTCGCGAGGCCGGCCTCCTCGTCAACTGCACCGCGGATCGGGTGCTCCGCGTGACGCCCCCGCTCGTCGTGACGGCCACCGAGATCGACGAGGGCACGGGCATTCTGGATGCGGCGCTGGAGGCTGCGTGAGCAGCCGACGGGGCACCAAGCGCGACCTTCTGCGCGTGAGCGATCTCACCGGCGCCGAGATCGGTGCCGTCCTCGATCTCGCGGCGCGGCTCAAGAGCGAGCTCAAGGCGGGCAAGGCACATCCGCTCCTCGCCGGGCGCACGCTCGCGATGATCTTCGAGAAGCCGAGCCTGCGCACGCGGGTGACCTTCGAGGTCGGGATGGTGCAGCTCGGCGGCGCGGCCGTCAACCTCGCCGCGGGCGACATCAAGTTCGGCGAGCGCGAGCCGACGCGCGACATCGCGCGCAACCTCGACCGCTGGGTCGACGTCATCCTGGCGCGGACGTTCCTGCACCAGAGCGTGACCGACCTCGCGACCTGGGCTCGGGTTCCGGTCGTGAACGGCCTCTCGGATCTGCACCACCCGTGTCAGGTCCTCGCCGACTGTCTCACGCTGCGCGAGCAACTGGGACGCATCGCCGGCCTGCGCGTCGTCTTCATCGGCGACGGCAACAACATGGTGCACTCGTGGATCGACGCCGCCGCGCGGCTCGACTTCGACGTCGTGGTCGCGTGCCCGGCGGGCTACGAGCCGGATCCCGCGATCACGGCCGAGGCCGGCGCGCGGGTCACGATCACGCACGACGTGGCGGCCGCCGCCAAGGGCGCCGACGTCCTCTATACGGACGTCTGGACGAGCATGGGGCAGGAGGCCGAGGCCGAAGCGCGCCGCCGCGTCTTCAAGAGCTTCCAGATCAACGACGCGCTCATCGCGCTCGCCAAGCCGACGGCGCTCGTCATGCACTGCCTGCCGGCGCACCGCGGCGAGGAGATCACCGACTCCGCCATCGAAGGCCCGCGCTCGGTCGTCTTCGACCAGGCCGAGAACCGCCTCCACGTACAGAAGGCCATTCTCGTCTGGCTCCTGGGCGCTGCCTGACGGCAATAGCACACGACCCCGCGCGTACCTCGCCGGCCGCGTCGGCTTGACCGGCCGCGGCATACCGGTCGGGCGTACCACGAACGCCACACGCTCGGTTTCGCCCCCGACCCGAGATGCATCTCGGGTCGGCAAGACTAGTGCAGCGATTCGATCTCGCCGACGACGGCGATGCCGCCGTTCTCGAAGCGGACGCGGAAGTTGACGTCGGCCGCGTAGGTCGGACCGAGCTGCGCCCGCAGCTCGATCACCGCGGCGGCGGCCCAGAAGCTCGGCGCGGCAGTCGACACGAACCCCGGATCGCGTCCGGGCACGGCCACGCCGAGGCCGTCGTTGGCCGGCGTCACCAGCGCGTGCGACCACGGCACGAAGACGCGGCCGCGGCGGCCGCGGACGTCGATGCCCGCCGGCTGCAGGACGCAGGCGTTGGCGCGCCCGGCGAGCCAGGCCCCGAGCCGCTCGCCCGCTGCGATCCCGACGGCGAGCGCGATGCCGATCCAGCCGGGCACGAGCCCCGCGGCGATCGCCGCGGGCGCGTACGCCCACCACACGAGGCTCGCGAGCGGCGGATCCGCGTGCGGCACGAGCCGCACGACGCCGCCCTCGAGGCGCTCCCACAGCTCGGAGGCGAGCTGCGGCACGACGCGCGCGAGCACCGGCCCCCAGGCCGCGGTGTCGAGGAGCGGGCGGAGCGGAAGAGCCACGGTCCGACCCTCGCCGGCCAGTACGAGCGCGTGGCGCTCCTGCGTGACGCGCTCGATCTGCGACCACGTGATGCGCTTCACGTGCCACCACGGGCCGATCGCCATCACCTCGCTGTCGTCGAGGTGGTAACGGCGCAGGCATTCGAGCGGCGGCGACATGCGGCGCGCGAGGAACCATCCCGCTGTCAAAATCCCGACCACCGCGCCGGCCGGGCCCAGCAGGGGCGCGATCCCGAAGGCGGCCGCCGCCGCGACGCCGATCCACGCCGCCCAGGCGAACGCGAGCCCCGCCCGCGCGCCGCGCATGGTGGCCCACAGCGGTGCCACGGGATTGGTCGAATTCTGATCGTTCATCGGCACGGGAGGAGCGTCACATTCATTGTCGGCGCTTCCCCGCCCGTCCTTGAATGCGACCGATCCTGTGCTAGGGGTGCCGCCCATGGCCGCTCCGGTCCGTCGCATCGTGCTCGCCTACTCGGGCGGGCTCGACACGTCGGTGATCCTGCGATGGTTGAAGGACCGCTACGACGCCGAGGTGATCGCCTACTGCGCCGACCTGGGGCAGGAGGAGGAGCTCGACGGCCTCCCGGAGAAGGCGCGCGCCACGGGCGCCGTCGACTGCGTCATCGAGGACCTGCGCGAGGAGTTCGCCCGCGACTTCGTCTTTCCCATGCTGCGCGGCGGCGCCGTGTACGAGACGAACTACCTCCTCGGGACGTCGATCGCGCGGCCGCTCATCGCGAAGCGCCAGGTGGAGATCGCCCGTGCCCGGCAGGCCGACGCGGTCGCGCACGGCGCCACCGGCAAGGGCAACGACCAGGTGCGCTTCGAGCTGACGTTCGCCGCGCTCGGCCCCGAGCTCACCGTGCTCGCGCCGTGGCGCGATCCGGCGTGGACGTTCCAGGGCCGCACCGACATGATCCAGTACTGCAACACGCACGGGATCCCGGTGACCGCGACGGCCGAGAAGCCCTACTCGACCGATCGCAACCTGCTCCACGTGAGCTACGAGACCGGTATCCTCGAAGATCCCTGGCGCGCGCCGTACGACGACATGTTCCAGCTGACGGTCGCGCCCGAGAAGGCGCCGGACGAGGCCGAGGACGTCCTCGTCGACGTCGAGGGCGGCACGCCCGTCGCCGTGAACGGCGAGCGGCTGTCGCCGGCCGCGCTCCTGAAGAAGCTCAACCTGATGGCGGGCGCGCACGGCATCGGCCGGGTGGACATCGTCGAGAACCGCTACGTCGGCATGAAGTCGCGCGGCGTCTACGAGACGCCCGGCGGCACGGTCCTGCGCGCCGCGATCAACGCCGTCGAGCAGCTCACGATGGACCGCGAGGTGATGCACCTGCGCGACTCGCTCGTGCCGCGCTACGCCGAGATGATCTACTACGGCTACTGGTTCGCGCCCGAGCGCGAGATGCTGCAGGCCGCGCTCGACGAGGCCTCGCGGCCCGTCACCGGTACGGCGCGACTGCGGATGTATCGCGGCAGCGTGCGCGTGACCGGTCGCAAGGCGCCGAAGTCGCTCTACGACCCGAAGATCGCGAGCTTCGACGAGGCCGGCGGCTATCGGCAGGAGGACGCGACCGGCTTCATCCGCCTCTCGGGGCTTCGCCTCCGCATCCGCGCGCTCGTCGAGCGCGGGCGATGAAGGCGTCGCGACCCAAGCGGCGACGCGCGCCGACGAAGGCCTGGGCGGGCCGCTTCGAAGCCCCCACGGCCGACATCGTCGAGCGCTTCACCACCTCGCTCCCGGTCGATCGCCGGCTCTATCCGCACGACATCGCCGGCAGCGTGGCGCACGTGCGTGGCCTCGTGCGCGCGCGGCTCCTCCGCGCGCGCGAGGGACGGCGGCTCCTCGCCGGCCTCGCCACCGTGGGGCGCGAGCTCGACGCGGGGCGCTTTCGCTTCCGCGCCTCCGACGAGGACATCCACATGGCGATCGAGCGCCGGCTGACCGAGCTCGTCGGACCGCTCGGCGGCAAGCTGCATACGGGCCGCAGCCGCAACGATCAGGTGGCGACCGATCTCCGGTTGTGGCTGCGCGCGGAATGCCGGGCGATCGACGCGGGGCTCGCGCGGCTGCAGGGCGCGCTGCGCCAGGTGGCGACCCGCCACCTGGACACGATCCTACCCGGCTACACGCACCTGCAACGCGCGCAACCGGTCCTGCTCGCGCACCACCTGCTCGCCTACCACGAGATGCTCGCGCGCGACCGGGGCCGATTCCGCGACGCCCGTGTGCGTGCCGACGAGCTCCCGCTCGGCGCGGGCGCGCTCGCCGGTGCCGGCTTTCCGATCGACCGCGCCTACGTCGCGCGGCTGCTGGGGTTCCGGCGCGTGACTGCCAACAGCCTCGACGCCGTCGGCGACCGCGACGGCGTCGCCGAATTCCTGGCGGCCGCCGCGATCACGGCCGTCCACCTCTCGCGCCTGGCCGAGGAGCTCGTGCTGTGGTCGAGCGACGAGTTCGGCTTCGTGCGACTGCCCGACGCCTTCGCGACCGGCAGCTCCATGATGCCGCAGAAGAAGAACCCGGACGTGGCGGAGCTGGTGCGCGGCAAGACGGGCCGCGTGGTGGGCGCACTCGTGGCGCTGCTGATGACGCTGAAGGGCCTGCCGCTCGCGTACAATCGCGACCTGCAGGAGGACAAGCCCGCCCTCTTCGACGCGGCGGTGACCGTACGGGACGCGCTCGACGTGCTCGCGGCGATGCTCCCGGCCCTGCGCTTCGACACCCAGCGCATGGCGGGAGCGGCCGACGGCCTCCTGCTCGCGACCGACGTGGCCGACCTCCTGGTCGAGCGCCGGGGTATGCCGTTTCGCCAGGCGCACGAGGTCGTGGGGGTGCTCGTCCGCCATTGCGTCGCCACCGGCGCCGACCTCCGCACGATCGACGCCGCCACGCTGCACCGCTTCTCCAAGGAGCTGACGCCCGACCTCGTGCGCGGGCTCACGCCGTCGCGGTCGGTCGCGCGGCGCGACCTCGTCGGCGGCACGGCGCCGCGCCAGGTGCGCCGGCAGCTCGCCCGCGCCGCGCGCGAGGACGTGCGATGATCCGCGTCGCGCTCGCTGCGGGCGCCCTCGCGCTCGCCGCCGCCTGCGGCGCCAAGGGTCGGACGTATCCACCCGAGCTCGTGCAGCCGAAGCCGCCGACCGATCTGGTCGGGAAGTCGACCGTCGACGGCCTGCGGCTCATGTGGAAGCGTCCTACGTCGTATTCCGGCGGCCAGCGCATGCGGGACCTGGGCGGCTTCGACGTCGAGCGCGCGACGGGCGCCGACGGGATCGACTTCACCAAAGTCGGCACTGTCGAGCTGAACGACCAGACCCGCTTCCGTCAGGAGCGGACCATCGAGTGGGTCGACACGTCGGCGCAGATCGGCACGACCTACCGCTATCGCGTCGTCGCCTACACGCTCGACGGCTACCGCAGCGCGCCCGCAGGACCGCTCACGATTGCGCGCGGTCCGCCGCCGGCCCCGGCTCCGCCCGCAGCGAGCCCCTGAGACCGTCGGCGAGCGCCTCCATGCCGTCCGTCGCCGCCACGAAGAGGACGGCGAAGGCGAGGTGGATCCACATGACGGCGGGGACGAAGCCCACGCCGAAGAGGGCGAGCCCCGCGACCCCGAGCGGGATGCCCAGGAGCCAGACGAGGAAGATCCGGCCGGCGATGCCCTCGGTCCGCCGCCAGCTCTCGCGCACCGCGGTCGGGGCGTCCATCGCCTCGTCGACGACCAAGAAGCCGACGAAGGCGAGGCGCGTGGCGATGAAGAGACCCGGCACGACGAGGAGCACCAGGCCCATGCCGACCAGCGTCACGAACAGCACGTGGGCGAAGATCGTCTGGACGTAGCAGGAGCGGAACGCCTCGAAGAGATGCGCCGGCCGGATGGCCTCACCGCGCGCCGCGCGCAGGTAGACGTAGAGGGCGCCGAACGTGAGCGGAACGGTCACGAGGGTATGGTAGGCGAACGCGAGCGGGACGGCGCCGATCTTGTGGAGGATGCCGCCGGGCGCCGCGATCACCGTCCACAGGAGCGCGGCGAGCAGCAGCTCGGGAAAACGCGACCACAGCGGGCTCCACGCGTACCCGTAGGCTTCCGTGGCCGTCGGTACCTCGGGATCGTACATGGGCGTCTCCTTCCTACTGGGTTGCGACCCGGATCGATCCACCGGACGTGCGCAGGCGAAGCGCCGCGCCGCCGCCGCCGAGGCGCCCGGCGACCCGCTGGCCTCCGCTCGGTCCGTCGAAGGCGAGGTCGCGCGCGACCTCGATCGTGCCTCCCGACGTCTCCGCGTCGAGATCGGCGCCCGCGCCGCGCGGAACGCGCACGACGATGCTGCCGCCGCTGGTCTCGACGTCGCCGGCCGGCGCGCCGGCGAACCCGACGGCGATGGCGCCGCCACTGGTCCGGGCCTCCACCCTGGCGGCCGCGTCGCGCACGTCGATGCTCCCGCCGCTGGTGGCGATCTCGACCGTCCCCGTGACGCGCGAGACGCCGACGGCGCCGCCGCTGGTCACCGCCCGCACGTCGCCGTCGACGTCGGCGACGTCGATCGCGCCGCCGGCGCTCGCCGCGACGACGTGTCCATCGACGCCCCGGACGCGGACCTCGCCGCTGCGGGCCGCGATCGTCACGTCACCGTGTACCTCCCCGACGTCGATCCGCCAGCCGCGCGTGCTGGCCTCGACCGCGTAGCGATCCGGCACCCGGACCTCGACGTCCACGTGCGCGTGCCGAAACGGCCAGAGCGCGTACACGAGGACGCGCGCCGCCGCGTCGCCGGCCGACGTCGGCTCCGCAGTCAGGCGAACGCCCTCGCCTTCGGGGACGAGGTCGAACGCCACGTCCCACGGCCAGCCGCTGGCGCTCGCCTGGACGCGCACGGTGTCCGCGTGGTGCGACGTGACGGCGATCGTCCCGCGCCAGTCGAGGTCGAGGTGGAGGGTGCCACCCGGGGCCGCGCCCACGGTTTTTTCGAAGTCGCTCGCGTGCGCCGGCCGCGACAGGAAGAGCACGCCAAGGACGATCGGGATGACCGCTCCGTTCATCGACACGCCCGCTCGCTTCGTACAGCAAGGGTCGTACCGGGAGAAAGAGGTGCGGAAGAGCGGGCGTGCGTGCAGTCCGCACACTGCCACGACGTGGGGCCGGCGCATGCCCGCACATGCGGCACGCCTTCCCCGGCCTCGGCCCGCGGGATATAAAGCCTCCCCCCGCCATGGCGACGCTGGAATTCACCAAGCTGCACGGCACCGCGAACGACTTCGTGTTCGTGGACGCGCGCCAGGGCTTCCCCGGCGACCCGGCGGCGCTCGCCACCCGCCTGTGCGACCGCCATCACGGCATCGGGGCCGACGGCCTCATCCTGGTCCTGCCGTCCGAGCGGGCCGACGCCCGCATGCGGATCATCAACGCCGACGGCAGCGTCGCGGAAATGTGCGGCAACGGTATTCGCGGCTTCGCGAAGTTCGTGCTCGACCGCGGCCTGGTCCGCGCGAACCCGCTCCGGGTCGAGACCGACGCCGGGGTGAAGACCCTGCGGGCCGAGCTCGAGCGCGGCCGCGTGCGCCGCGTCGCGGTCGACATGGGGACGCCCGAGTGGTCGGGCCACGCGATCCCGGTCGACGCCGACGGCGAGGTCGTCGAGCACCCGCTGGAGATCGCCGGGCGCACCTGGCGGGTCACCTGCCTGTCGATGGGCAATCCGCACTGCGTCGTCTTCCTGGACGACGTGCAGGCGCTGCCGCTCGCCGAGATCGGACCCCAATTCGAGCGCCATCCGTTCTTCCCGAAGCGCGTCAACTCCGAGTTCATCCGTGTGATCGACCGCGGGCGGCTCGAGATGCGCGTGTGGGAGCGTGGCGCCGGCGAGACCATGGCGTGCGGCACGGGCGCCTGTGCGGCGGCGGTGGCGGCCGCGCGGACCGGACGGGCCGAGCGGAGGAGCATCGTCGCGCTCCCCGGTGGCGAGCTCGAGATCGAATGGCGCGACGACGACCACATCGTCATGACCGGCGATGCCGTCGAGGTCTTCGAAGGTCGAATCGAGGTGTGACGATGTTCCCCGGCTGCATGACGGCATTGGTGACCCCCTTCCGCAGCGGGGCGGTCGACCTGGTGGCCCTCGCCGATCTGGTCGAAGCGCAGATCGCCGGCGGCGTGAACGGCCTCGTGCCCTGCGGCTCGACCGGCGAGTCGGCGACGATGTCGCACGAGGAGCACCTCACCGTCGTGCGCGAGGTCGTGCGCGTGGCGCGGGGGCGCGTCCCGGTCGTCGCCGGCACCGGGTCGAACGCGACCGCGGAGGCCATTCGGCTCACGCGCGGCGCCGAGGAAGTCGGCGCCGACGCGGCGCTCTTGATCTCGCCCTACTACAACAAGCCGACCCAGGACGGCATCGTCCAGCACTACGCCGCCATCGCCGAGGCGACGCGCCTGCCGCTCATCGCCTACAACATCCAGGGCCGCACGGCCTCCAACATCACCCCGGAGACGATGGCGCGGCTCGCGCGCATCCCGCGCCTCATCGGCGTGAAGGAGGCGAGCGGATCGCTCCCGCAGGTGCTCGAGATCCTCGAAGCGTGCGGGCCCGAGTTCGCGGTGTGGGCGGGCGACGACGTGATCACGCTGCCGCTCATGGCCGCGGGCGCCATCGGCGTCATCTCGGTTGCGTCGAACGTCGCGCCGGCTCGCATGGTCGAGCTGACGCAGGCGATGCGCGCCGGCGATCTCGCGAAGGCACGCCGGGTCCACCTGAGCCTGATGCCGCTCTTCCGCCACCTGACGCTCGAGGTGAATCCGATTCCCGTGAAAACCGCCCTCGCGATGATGGGACGCTGCACGGACGAGCTCCGCCTGCCGCTGACACCGCTCGCCGCGAAGAACCGGGCCATTCTCGAGACGACGTTACGGGAGCAGGGTCTTGTCTGATCCGACCGGTCTCGTCGTGTGCGGCGCGGCGGGACGCATGGGGCGTCTGCTGGTGGCGCTCGCGGCGGAGCGGCCTGCGCTGCGCGTCGCCGGCGCGATCGAAGCGGCGGGCCATCCGGCGCTCGGGCAGGATGCCGGGGTGCTCGCCGGGATCGCGCCGCTCGGCGTGGCGCTCGGGAGCGATCTCGGAGCCGTCTGCCGGCGCGAGCACGTGGTCCTCGATTTCACCATCCCCGAGGCGACGCTCGCGCACGCGCGGACGGCGGCGGCCGCCGGCGCCGGGCTCGTCATCGGCACCACGGGTCTCACCGCCGAGCAGGATCGCGAGCTGCGCCGCGTGGCCGGCACGACGCGCGCGGTCATCACCGCGAACTACAGCGTCGGCATCACCGTGCTGACGGAGCTGGTCGCGCAGGCCGCGCGTCTGCTCGCAGACGGCTTCGACGCGGAGATCGTCGAGACCCATCATCACCACAAGCGGGACGCCCCGAGCGGGACCGCGCTCGCCCTCGGCCGCGCGCTCGCCGCCGCGCGCGGGCAGGACTTCGACGCCGTGAAGGTGCTCGCGCGCGAAGGCATGGTGGGCGCACGCCGTCCGGGCGAGATCGGCATCGTGGCGCTGCGCTCGGGCGACGTCGTCGGCGATCACACGGTCGTGTTCGGTGGACTCGGTGAGCGTCTCGAGCTCACGCACCGCGCCCAGAGCCGCGAGAGCCTGGTGCGTGGCGCCTTGCGCGCGGCCGAGTGGGTCGCGTCGCGTCCCGCCGGCGTCTACGCCATGCGTGACGTGCTCGGCCTGTGAGCCGCACGCTCTGCGCCCTCCTGCTACTCGCGGCCGCCGGCTGCTCGGTCCCATCGTCGTCGCCGCCGCCGCTACGGGTCGGCACGAGCGGCGACTATCCGCCGTTCTCGCTCCTCGCCGACGGTCAGTACCAGGGCCTCGACCTCGACGTCGCGCGCGCGTTCGCCGCGGACACCAAGCGGCGGCTCGAGATCGTCGAGTTCCGCTGGCCGGGCCTCGAGATCGACTTGACGGCGGGCGGCTTCGACGTCGCCATGTCGGGCGTCACGATGCGTCCCTGGCGGGCGCTCGTCGGCACGTTCGCGCGTCCGGTCGTGGAAGCCGGCGCAGTCGTGCTCGTACGGCCCGACGTCGCGACGAACGCCGCGCACCTGAACCTCCCCGAGCGCCGGATCGGCGTCAATGCGGGCGGCTACCTCGAACGCGTGGCGCGCCGGCTCTTTCCGCGCGCCAAGATCGAGGCGATCCCGAACAACCTGTGGCTTCCGCAGCTCTTCAACGAGAACAAGATCGACGCCATCGTGAGCGACACGATCGAAGCGCCCGCGTTCCGTGCCCGCGTGTCGGCGGCCCTCGTGCTGGGTCCGCTGACGCGCGATCGCAAGGCCTACCTGGCGCGCGACCCCGCGCTCGCCGCCGATCTCGACGCATGGCTGCGCGCGCGCGAGGCCGACGGCTGGCTCGCGGCCGAGCGTGCGCGGTTCCTCGGCCAGCAATGGGCCGCCCCGCGCACCGCCGCCACCTCCGATCTCGACGCCCTGCTGGCGCAGATCGACCTGCGACTGGCGTTCATGCCCGCCGTCGCCCTCGCCAAGGAGCAACTGGGACTGCCGACGGTGGCGCCGGAGCAGGAGGAACGGGTCCGCGCTCAGGCGCAGGAGCGCGCCCAATTGCTGGAGGTTTCGCCTGCGAAGGTGGACGGGCTCTTCCTCGCGCTGATCCACGCTGCCCACACGATCCAGGACGCGGTGCGGACCCTGCCGCCGGCGGAGCGACCCGCCGTCGAAGCGATGGACCTCGACGAGGCGCGCGCGGCGCTCTCCCGCGTGTCGGACCAGATCGTGGCGCGCGCCGCCGAGCTCGCGCACGACCAGATCCCCGCGCCCCAGCCGTCCGCCGACGCGATCGCGAACGCGCTCGACCCGACGGTCACGCCGGCGCCCGACCGTCTCGCAATCGCGCAGGCCGTCGTCGCGCTCATCGCACCGGAATAGAATTGCACTTTGTAAAAGGACGTATGTTCCGGTAGAAGCGGCGCCGAGCGTCATGCCCCACGCGGGTATGGCAAAAACCAAAGCAAAGTCCTTGGCTTGGAGGACTCTCTCGCGCCAGGAGGCAGCTCGGACCCGAACGTGCCTCATCGTGTCTACATCGGCATCGGCTCGAACCTCGGCGACCGCCGGGCCAACACGATCGAGGCCGTCGAGCGCGTGAGGGGCCTGCCCACCACGAAGGTCGTTCGCTCCTCGTCGCTCTACGAGTCGGAGCCGCACGGCGACGCCAAGACCTGGTTCGTCAACAGCGTCATCGAGCTCGACACGGATCTCACGCCCGACCAGTTGCTCAAGCGCTTGAAGGCAATCGAGGACGCGATGGGCCGCAAGCGCGTCAAGGGCAAGCGCTGGGGATCGCGCATCATCGATCTCGACATCCTGCTCTACGACAAGGACTCGATCGAGAAGCGTACCCTCAAGATTCCGCATCGGGAAATGCACAAGCGGCGGTTCGTGCTGATGCCGCTCGCCGAGCTGGCGCCGCAGGTGGTCCACCCGCAGCTCGGGCAATCGGTCTCCGCGCTGCTCGCCACCGTCAAGGACACGAAGCGCGTGACGCTGCTGCCCCGCGCCGCGCCGGCGACCGCCCCCTCGCCGCGCTAGGAACGGTCCGCAGCGAGCGCAGCCGTGACGCTCTTCGCGCCCGCCTCGACCGCCGCGAGCGGCGCCGCGAGTCCCGCGGCCGGATCGCCGTCGGGCGGTCGTCGCCGCGCCTCGTCCACGCTCTCCACGTAGCGCCGATAGGCCGCCACCAGATCCTCGAAGGCGACGAGGGAGCGCGGCTTCGCCTGTCCGTCGGCGAGGTGCCGCTCGGCATCCGACGCGAACGCCTGTGCCCGCTCGAGCGGATACGTCAGCTCCGGAAACGTCTCGGCGGTGAAGCGGCCGGTCGCCACCAGGTCGCGCACCTTGCGCGCGACCGCGACCAGCACCTCGGTGTGCACACGCATGCGCCCGGAATAGCGGTGCCAGAAGCAACCGCTCGCGACGAGCGTACAGCAGACGACGATCGTGAGGAGCCGGATTGCCTTGACCCCCCGGGGCGCCGCGCCTAGCATGGCGGGCTTGCGCGGCCTATCGTGACTGCTCCCCGTCTTCCCGCGATCTACTTCGAGAAGCTTCTCGAGGACTCCCCCGACATCATCGTCGCCGTCGACCGCCGCGGTATCATCACCTTCTACAACGACGGCGCGCGACAGACGCTGGGCTACACTCCCGCGGACGTGCTCGGTGCGCACGTGACGCGCTTGTATCCGGACCTCGCCGAGGCGCGCAAGGTGATGACGGCGATGCGCGAGGGCCAGAGCGCGGTCCCCGGACGCGTCCGCAACTTCGAGACGTTCTTCCTGACGAAGGGTGGCGAGCGGATCCCGGTCACGATCTCCGGCTCGCTGATCCACGACGACCGTGGCCAGGAGACGGGCTCGATCGGGTTCGCGAAGGACCTGCGCGAGATCCGGCGGCACGACCAGCTCGTCACGCTGGCCGAGGTCGCGGTCGGCCTCGCGCACGAGATCAACAATCCGCTCGAGGTGATCGTCAACAACCTGAACCTGCTCACGACCTACATCGAGCGGGTGAGCAACGACGAGGACTTCATCGTCGAGAGCGAACGCCTGGACTCGACCCATGCGGCGGTGAACCGCATCCACCAGATCGTCGCGACGCTCACGCAGCAGGCCCAGGGCACCGAATACACGACGCGCGAGTACCTGCACGGCACGCAGATGATCGACCTGCGCGCCTGCGCGCCCGGTGTGCGACCCGCGAGCACGCGCGACCTGCGCCGCGATCCCGAGCTCGACGGCATCAAGCTCCTCGTGGTCGACGACGACCTCGGCGTCTGCCAGTCGCTGCGCGACCTCCTGACGCAGGAGGGCTGCGACGTGGTCGTCGCCACCGGGGGGCGCGAGGCGCTCGCGAAGCTCGAGCGCGAACGGGTCGATCTCGTCCTGTCCGACGTGGTCATGCCCGACCTCGACGGCCACGAGGTCTTCCAGCGCGTGCGCGAGCGATGGCCCGACGTCCCCGTCGTACTGATGACTGCGTTCCACTTCGACAAGGACCACATCATCAAGCGCAGCAAGCTCGAGGGGCTCGAGGACGTGCTCTACAAGAAGCCGATCGACCCGCCGAAGCTGCGCGAGATCATCAAGCGGCACGCGCGACGCCGCGCCGACGCCGCGTCGTAGCCGGCCGCGGGGTGGACTCCCCGGGACGCCGACGCTAAGACTCCGCCCCGTGGCAATCCGTATTACCCGTGTCTATACGCGACGCGGCGATCAGGGCGAGACCGATCTCGTGGGCGGCGTGCGCGTGCCGAAGGACCACGCGCGCATCGACGCCTACGGCGCGGTCGACGAGCTGAACGCCGCCATCGGCGTCGCGCGAGCGTTCAACGAGGCGGCCCTGCGCCGCCATCGGGTCTGCCGCGAGCTCGACGGCATCCTGCGCAAGCTGCAGAGCGAGCTGTTCGACGTGGGCGCCGAGCTCGCGACGCCGCCGGCGGCGTGGATGCCCGGCATGTTCAAGGTGGGCGACGCCGAGGTGACGGCGCTCGAGCAGTGCATGGACCGCTGCCAGAAAGACCTGGCGCCGCTCAAGTCGTTCATCTTGCCGGGCGGCGGCCAGACGAGCGCGCTCCTGCACGTCGCCCGCACGGTGTGCCGTCGCGCCGAGCGCGACGTCCTGCGCCTCATGCGCATCGAGGACGTGGGCGACGGCCCGCTGCGCTACCTGAACCGCCTCTCGGACCTGCTCTTCGTGCTCTCGCGCTGGGTGGGCCACCACCTGGGCGAGCGCGAGTACCTCTGGGAGCGGCCGCTCGAGCGCGAGGCCGCGCTGGGCCGGACGCGCGCCGCAGGAGCCCGCAAGGTCGCGGCGAGCGCCGGCGCGAGGAGACGTCGATGAGCGAAGCGCTCTACATGAAGCAGCTCGAGATCGGGCCGATGCAGAACTACGTCTATCTCTTCGGCGATCCGCAGACGCACGAAGCGGCGGTCGTCGACGCCGCATGGGACATCGACGCGATCCTCGAGACCGCACGCGCCGACGGCTACACGATCACGAAGAACCTCGTGACCCACTTCCATCCCGACCACCTCGGCGGCGATCTCATGGGACACCAGATCACCGGGGCGGTCGAGCTTGCCGGCAAGGCGGGCGTCAAGACCTGGATCCACAAGTCCGAGGTGCCGTTCGTCCATCGCGTGTGCGGACTGTCGGACTCCGACATCGTCGCCGTCGAGGCCGGCGACACGACCGACGTCGGCCGCATCCGCACGACCTTCGTGCACACGCCGGGGCACACGCCGGGATCCCAGTGCTTCCTGGTCGGCAACACGTGCATCTCGGGCGACACGCTCTTCATCGGCTCGTGCGGCCGCGTCGACCTGCCCGGATCGAACGCGGAGGACATGTACCGGAGCCTGACGCAGGTCCTGGCCGCGCTCCCCGACCAGACCGTCCTCCTGCCCGGCCACAACTATGCCGACCGCCCGCGCTCGACGATCGGCGACGAGAAGCGCACGAACGCCATGATGCGCTTCAAGAACCTGAAAGACTTCCTCTCGCTCATGAGCCCGCTGCGGGTCTGAGCGCATCCCCTGCAAGGAGTCGTCCCATGCCGAGAGCCTTCGCGATCAGCGCCACCGACATCGCCGCCGAGCACAAGCGCACGGGCGGCGACCACGACAAGTTCGACTTCGCGAACGTTTTGAAGCTCGACACGCTCCAGCTCCGGCCGATGGGGCCGCGCGACGTCCACCTGCGCATCCTCGCGGTCTCGGCCGAGCACAACGTCGACCACGCGGTCCTCGCCGACACGGTCAACATCGCCGAGCTGCGCGGCGGCAAGATCTATCCGGGCAACAGCGCCGTCGGCGAGGTGATCGCCGCCGGGGCCGATGTGACGTCGGTCAAGGTCGGCGACGTCGTCGTCACCCACTGCAACGGCGAGCCCGACGTGTACGGTTTCGCGCTGCGCATCTGGGCCTACGATCAGCCGGACTCGATCGGCTGGTACGGCGAGGAAGCCATGGTCGGCGAGTGGCAGGTGATCAAGGCGCCGCTGCAGTGCGGCCTCAATCTCTGGGAGATCGCCGCGCTGCCGCTGCGGGCGCCGACGGCGTATCACCTGTGGCGCCGTGCGATCGGCATCTACCGCCTGAAGGTGCCCGTCGAGCGGCGCGCGACGGTGAACGTCCTCGGCTTCGGCGGCGGCGTCTCCGAGCTCTTCCTCATGCTCGCCAAGCGCGAGGGGCATCGCGCGTTCTTCTGCTCGGGCAGCCCGGAGCGGCGCGAGTTCCTCGCCAAGATGGGCATCGAGCCGATCGACCAGAAGCAGTACAACCGCTTCAAGTCGCGCGACGACGTGAAGAACTTCAACGGGCAGGTGAAGAAGCTGACCGGCGGCGAGGGCATGCACCTCGTGTGCGACATGCTGCGCGGGCCCGTCTTCGAGGCCGGCATTGCGGCGGCGGCGCGCGAGGGCGTGAACGTCAGCGCCGGCTGGCAGCTCGCGCGCGAGTGCACGTACAACTCCGCGAACCTCTCCGTGCGCCAGATCACGCTCGACCACACGCACTACGAGACCATCGACGGCTGCCGGGCCGCGACCGAGCTCTACGGCACGGTCTTCAAGCCGACGGTGCACAAGGAGATCTACAAGTTCGAGGATCTGCCGCGCTGCATGCACGAGATGTTCCTCAACACGCAGACGGGCATCCCGATCGTCCGCGTCGCGCAGACGATGCCGAAGGCGGTCGAGGGCCTCGTCCGATAGGAGTCGCGTCCATGCTCGAGGAAGAAGACCTCCGCAAGATCGTCCAGGCCGTCCGCGCGATCTTCAACGCCGAGCAGTCGGTGACGGGCGAGATCGGCGAGCGCTGGCACGGCGGACAGCTCGTCATGAAGCCCGGCAAAGCAGGCACGCAGGAGAAGGCGGTGCCGATCGATGGGTTCTTCCGCAAGATCGTCGGCGTGCGCGACAAGCTCCGCGTCCTCGAGCAACGCATCAACACGCACCCGAAGCTCGACGACGCGGATCGCCTGCAGCTCCAGGAGTACATCACGAAGGCGTACGGCAGCCTCACGACCTTCAACGTCCTGTTCGCGGACCCGGCGGACCGCTTCGTCGGCACGGGCGGCAAGGACGACGAGTGACGGCGGTGCGGCGGTGGACGATGCGTATCGGCTCGAGCAGACCCAGATCATCCCGCGCCCGCTGGCCGAGGTCTTCGCGTTCTTCTCGGACGCCTACAACCTGGAGGCGATCACGCCGCCCTTCCTGCGCTTCCGCATCCTGACCCCGAGACCGATCGCGATGGCTCCCGGAACCCTCATCGACTACCAGCTGCAGCTGTTCGGCGTGCCGTTTCGCTGGCGCACGCGCGTGGAGGAGTTCGAGCCCGGCGTCCGCTTCGTCGATGTGCAACTGGACGGCCCGTACGCGCTCTGGCACCACACGCACGAGTTCGAGGCGACGGCCGGCGGCACGCGCATGCGCGACCTCGTTCGCTACGCGCTCCCACTGGGGCCCCTCGGCGCCCTCGCCCACGCGCTCTTCGTGCGGCGGACGCTCGGGCGGATCTTCGCGTACCGTCGCACCCGCATCGCGGAGCTCTTCGCATGATCCGGCCGCTCGACGTCGCCACGTCCTTCACCGCCTCCGTCGTGCGCCTCGGCGCGGGGATGGAGGTGGGCACGCTCGGCGCTCGCCCCGTGCGCACCCTCGAGCTCTACGACTTCGAAGGCTGCCCCTTCTGCCGCAAGGTGCGCGAGGCCCTCTCGATCCTCGACCTCGACGCGATGGTGTACCCGTGTCCGAAGAACGGCCCGCGCTTTCGTCCCGTGGTCGTCCGGCGCGGCGGGAAAGCCATGTTCCCGTATCTCGTCGACCCGAACTCGGGCACCGAGATGTACGAGTCGAGCGACATCGTCCGCTACCTGGTCCAGACCTACGGCGACGGCAGCGTGCCGTGGTCGCTGGCCCTCGGCCCCGCGACCGACGCCATGAGCATGCTCGCATCGGCCGCACGCCTCGGCGCCGGCGTCAGCTACCGCCGCGCGCGCGAGCCCAGGGTGCCGCTCGAGCTGTGGAGCTTCGAGGCGTCGCCCTTCTGCCGCATCGCGCGCGAGGCGCTCACGACGCTGGAGCTGCCCTACCTGCTCCACAACGTCGCCAAGGGCAGCGCCAAGCGCGACACGTTCGTGCGCCGCGCCGGCAAGATGCAGGTGCCCTACCTGGTCGACCCGAACACCAGCGTCGCGATGTACGAGTCGGCGGACATCGTGCGATACTTGGAGACGACGTACGCGCTGTAGGTCCGCGCGGGAGCACGCGCCC
>DATJZY010000101.1 GCA_035577985.1 Candidatus Eisenbacteria bacterium | reverse complement strand
CTGGCAATTGTCGTCTTGCCGACACTGTTGTCCAGACGACAGACGGCCTCGGCGCCCTGGTCGTACGCTCGCTCCCTGGTGCGACGACATGTCGAGAGGCGGACCCGACGATGACCGAGTCGAGGTGACCGAGCGAGCGGCAGAACGCGAGGAACCCTCACGCTCGCGCATCCGCGAGGCACACGAGCGCCCTCACGACACGACGCTGCCGCATGGCGAGGGGCGTGAGATTGTGGAATTCCGCGGGCGCGACTACGCGCTCAATGGGTCCGAAGCGCGCGCTCTCGAGACCGTCGGCGCGTTTCGGGTCGTTTCGCCCGACGCGGTCGACGGCGGCTCGCACGGGCGGGATGTCCGGCACGGCGACTGGCGGCGCCTGAACGAGCAGGGATTGCTGCTGCATGAGACGATCACCGATCGTGAGGGCTCGCGGCAGGTCGTCGCCCTGACCCGCGAGGGAAAGGACCTCCTCGACGCGCACACGCCCGCGCGATCCGAGGGCCCTCGGCAGGAGTACTACGCGGGCATCGTGAAGCCGCGCGAGCTCGCCCACGACGCGCGCATCTACGACGCCTATCGTGAGGAAGCGGCACGCATCGAGCGCGGCGGCGGACGCGTGACGCGTGTCGTGCTCGACTACGAACTCAAGCGCGACTACCAGACCTTCCTTCACCGAGACGATCGGCGGACCGACGGGCAGGTCTTGCTCGAGCGCCGCGAGTTCGCCGAGGCGCACGACCTGCCGCTCCACCGGGGCCACGTCGTGTTTCCCGATGTCCGGATCGAGTACGAGCTCGACGGACGGCTCGAGCATCGTGATGTCGAGGTCGTGACCGAGCACTACTCGCACGGCCAACGCGCGGGTAAGGCCGGGTTCTCGTGCCATGGCGGCAACCGTCAAACCGGTGGCGCGCCCTTCGACCCGCGGCATGTTCGGAGGTTGGCATGACCTTCGAGGAACGGGTGCGGGCGCTCGAAGACCTGGGGTTCAGCGATCGGCAGACGCGCTTCCTGGTGACCGTCGCGCTCCACAGCGGCTTCTGTCTGCGACGACACTACGCGGCATTCAGCGGCCTCGCGTACGGGGCCGGCGTCCGCGAGTTCCTGGATCGCCTGGTCGTCCGGAAGCTGGCTAAGCGGCTGACCTTTCGGCGGGATCGCGGCCTGGTCTACCACCTGCACGCCTCCCGGATCTATGCCGCCATCGGCCAGGACGACAACCGCAACCGCCGGCGGGCCAGTGCGGCGCTCATCGCCCGGAAGCTGATGCTGTTCGATTACGTCCTCGAGCATCCGACAGCCGAGTGGTACGCCACGGAAGCCGACAAGGTGGCCTTGTTTACGGCGCACATGGGTCTGTCGTCGGTGGATTTGCCGAGGCGCCACTACATCGGGCGGGATCGCACGGCGCCGCCCACGACAAGGTTCTTCGTCCACAAGCTGCCCATCCTGGTGAGTGGCGATCCGCCGACCGTCGCGTTCGTCTTCCTCGTGACCGAGACGACCGGGGCCCTCTTCGCGCAATTCCTCGAGGACCACCTCGCCCTCCTCGACCGGTTGCCCCGCTGGCAGATTGTGGCCGTCGCTCCGCGCCACGTGCGCGGCCTGACCGCGTGCGCGGCGGCCCTGCGTCGCGTGGCCGCGGAGCGTGAGCGACGGCGGACCTTCGGCGAAATCGACGCCCTACAGACCTATTACACACGACGAGCGCAAGTGGAACGTGACGACTACTCCTTCCTCACCGGCGACATCAACACAATCAGCGGCGAGTGGCACGCCGCTAGACGGCACTTCGCCGCCATGGAGTATGAGGCGCTGTTCGAACGGTGGAAGAGTCAGGGACCCGCCGCGCTCGACCGGCGGCCCGGTGCGTCGCTCGGCGCCGCCCTCGCCGATGGCCGTGGGGCGTTGCTGACCCACGAATTGCCGATTCGATACGACCGGTTTGGCACGCGCGCCGGCGTGAGCTGAGCCGCCACCGTCATCGGACAACGGTGGCGGGGACGATGGCTATGACGCTGGCGCGGATCGAGCGCGGGGCGACGGGCGACTGAACTGAGGAGACGATGCACAACTCCTTGCGGAATGAGCGGATCACGAACGCCGGACGGCCAGTCGGCCGCCGGCCTCGCGGCGGCGATCTGCGCCGTCCGCGGACGTCCCCGGAGACGGGGCGAAGGGGAGAGCGACCCCACCGATTCGGGCCGGCCCTGACCGGCACGCACGCGCGCCGGCTGGCCGCCCCCGAGCGGGGTCGCTCTCCCCTTCGCCCCG
>DATJZY010000100.1 GCA_035577985.1 Candidatus Eisenbacteria bacterium | reverse complement strand
GGGTTCGCGACCGTCCACCTCCCGATCCATGCGGGCGGCCTGTTCACGCACAACGCCGTGATCCCGGTGCTCCTCGCGGCCTTGCTCCTGCTGGTCATGTACGACGGCCGTCACGCCGTGTGGGCGGCGCTGGCGCTCGCGCTCGCGTTCGTGACGCGCCCCACCTGCGCACCGGTGATCGTCGTACTGAGCGCCTTCGTCGCGGTTCACCGGCCGCAGGCGTGGCCTCGCTACGCGCTGCTGGGCGCGACGTCCGCCGCGGCATTCGTCGCATGGTCGCTGTGGATGTACGGCACGGTGCTCCCGCCGTACTACTTCAGCTACGACAGCACGTCGCCGTACGTGATGTCGCTCTCGCGATTCGCCCAGGGCCTCGCGGGTCACCTGGTGAGCCCCAATCGTGGGCTCTTCGTGTTCACGCCGATCCTCGTCTTCTCGCTGTGGGGCATGGCGGCAGCCTTCGGCTCGCGCAGCCCGCACGCGGCGCTCTATCGAACCCTCGCGGTCGGCATCGTGGTCTACTGGGTGATGATCTCGTTCCTCGCGCGCAAGTGGTGGGCGGGCTGGTCCTTCGGTCCGCGCCATCTGGCGGAGATCGTCCCATTGCTCGTCGTGCTCCTCGTCCCGGCCATCGACGCCTTCCGGACGTCGTCGCGATCCGTCCAGCTCGCGATCGCTCCGCTCGCTGCGGCAACGTTCCTGTGGAGTCTCTTCGTCGCGGTCCACGGCGCGACCTCGCCGGCGCCGCTGTACTGGAACGCATCGCCCGCCAACGTCGACCAGCATCCCGAGCGCGTCTGGGACTGGCGCGACATGCAGATCCTGCGCGGAGTCGTCCGGTGGTGACCGATCGCGTGCTCCTCTCGTGGCTCGCCGGCGTACCTGCCGGCGCGTTGATCGGGTCCTACCTGTGGCTCGCGCTCGACCACGGAACGCCGTGGCTGCTCGGCACCGTCGTTCACGAGGGCGGCCGCTACACCCTCGCACAGACGATCCTCTACTGGCGTCACTTCCTGCGCGAGCTCCCGGTCGTCGCGCTCTACGCGGCGGCCTCGGTCGCGGCGGCGACGGTGTACGGCCCGCGCTGCACGTCGGCCCCCTCGCGAGCGGTGCGGATTCTGGCGCTCGCCGCAGCCGTGGCCCTCGTCGCCGGCGCGTGGATGGCCGCTGCGCGCGAGTGGGGAGCGGACGTGGCCCGGCGCGAGGTGCTCCAATCGTATCTTCGCGACGACGATGCGCCCGTCGCCGGCATTCACTGGGGATACCACCTGCTCTCGACGCTCGCGTACGTCGCCGCCGCGGTCGTGCTCGGCGTGCTGGTCCAGCGGCTCCTCGACGGCCGCGCCCGTACGCCGCGCAGGGCCGCCCGCATGGTCTGGCTCGGCGGAGTCGGCGTCGCGACCGTCGTTCTGACCATCCTGTGCGGTGGGCTGCCGCTCGATACCTTGGCGGATCCTCGCCACTTGGGGCACCAGGCGCGCGAAGCCGCCACGCATCTCGTCGTGACGCTGCCGCTCGCGTTCGCCGTGCTCCTCGCCGTCGGCCGATGGCAGCCCGACCGATCGCCCTCCCGGGCCTCGAGCGCCGATCTCGCCATCGCGCTCGCCAGCGGCGCCCTCCTGCTCGCCTACCTCGCGATCGGCGCGATCGTCACCGGCGCCGCCCGCGCCGCCCGGCCGGACGCCCGGTTGTCGGCGCTCATCGCCGCGCACGACTTCGAGCACACCCTCGACTACCTCCTCGTCGCGCTGCTGGTGGTGGGGCTTGCGCCGGGCGTGCATCCGCGCGAAGGGGACGCCTCCCCATGACGAGGTCCCTCAGTGTCGTCGGCGGCGGTCCGGCGGGCCTCGCGGTCGCGCACTACGCGACGCGTGCCGGCATTCCGACGACGCTCTTCGAGCGCTCCGCCGAGCTGGGCGGCCTCTGTCGCACCTTCCAGTGCGGCGCGCACCGCTACGACGCCGGCGCGCATCGCTTCCACGACCAGGACCCGGAATCGACCGCCGACGTTCGTGCGCTGCTCGGCACGCGGCTGGTCGCCGTCGAGGCGCCCAGCCGGATCTACGACGGACGCCGCTTCATCGACTTTCCCCCCACGCCGCTCGGGATGCTGCTCTCGGGCGGCATCGCGCAGATCGGCCGCGTCGCGCGCGACCTCGTGCGCAGCCGGCTGCCGGGACCACCGTGCGTGAGCTTCGCCGACTTCGCGATCGCCCAGTTCGGAGAGACGCTCGCCCGTCGCTTCCTCATCCACTACTCGGAGAAGCTCTGGGGCCTTCCCGCCGAGCAGCTCTCGCCGGACATCGCGACGCGGCGGCTGAGCGGCATGACGTTGCGCTCGCTACTGGTCGAGCTGCTGGCGCCGCGCCGCAAGGTCGAGCACATCGACGGGCGCTTCCTGTACCCGCTCGGCGGCTACGGCGAGCTGCCGGCCGCGCTCGCCGCGAGCGTTCCCGCGCGTTCGCTGCGTACCGAGCACGACGTGAGCGGCTTCGAGGTGCGCGACGATCGGATCACGGCGATCCATCTCAAGGGGCGCCCTTCCGTCGAGGTCGCCGACCGGCTCGTCTCGACGCTGCCGGTGACCGTCCTCGTGCGGCTCCTGGGCGACGTCGTGCCCGAGACCGCGCGCCGCGCCGCGGGAACCCTCCGCTTCCGCAGCGTGCGGTTGATGTTCGTTCGCCTCGCCCGATCGCGCGTGTCGCCGAGCGCCTCGCTCTACCTGCCGGACCCGTCGTTGTGCGTCGCACGCGTGACTGAGCCGAAGAACCGCTCGCCGCACATGGCGCCCGCGCACGAGACGTCGCTCGTCGCCGAGGTCCCGTGCTTCGCGGGAGATCCGCTCGCCAAGCTGTCGGACGTCGCGCTCGCGGAACGGGTCACGGACGAGCTCGCCGGGGTCGGCCTCATCGCGCCACGCGAGGTCCTCGAATGGCGCCACCACCTGCTCCCCAACGCCTATCCGGTCTACGCGCTCGACTGGTCGCGGACCGTGGCCGCGGTCGTCGCCGGGCTCCGCCCGCTGCGGAACCTCGACCTGCTCGGTCGCGGCGGGCTCTTCTTCTACAGCCACCTCCACGACCAACTCCGCCTCGGACGGGAATTCGTGCGCCATCTCGGGCGCCCGGAGGCCCGCCCGGACCGCGCGGAATCCCGTGCAGAGCCAATGTGAGCTGACGTGCCGGACGTACTCGACAGCGAGAAATCAACTGCGTTACGATCGGCCGATGCCCGGCCAGCACGTCCAGCGCACGAAGACGGCGCTCGCCTATGGCGCGATGATCGCCGCCGCGATCGCGGTCTTCGGCCTGATCCGCCACGCGGGCCAGGACCTGGTCGCACCTGACGCCCCCACGCTCGCCGCACCGCGAGTGGGCATGTCGAACGCGGCAGGCGACGCCCTGCTCCACATCCTGCTGGCGCTGGTGGTCGTGATCGTCCTCGCCCGCATCGTGGGCGCGCTCTTCAAGTTCCTGAACCAGCCGGCCGTCATCGGCGAGGTGCTCGCGGGGATCCTGCTCGGACCGTCGCTCCTCGGTCGCGTGGCCCCCGACGTGTCGGCGTACGTCCTGCCGCCCACGGTCGCGCCGTTCCTGGGCGTCCTCTCGCAGGTCGGCGTGATCCTCTACATGTTCGTGGTCGGCCTCGAGCTCGACACGAGGCTCCTCCGCCAGCGAACCCACACGACCGTCGCGATCTCGCACGCGAGCATCGTCGCGCCCTTCCTCCTCGGCGCCACGCTCGCGCTCTGGCTCTATCCGCAGCTCTCGTCGAGCAACGTGCCCTTCACGGTCTTCGCGCTCTTCATGGGCGTCTCGATGTCCGTGACCGCGTTCCCGGTGCTCGCACGCATCCTCACCGATCGGCGCATGCACAAGAGCCGGCTCGGGACCATCGCGCTCGCGTGTGCCGCGGTCGACGACGTCACGGCGTGGTGCCTGCTCGCATTCATCGTGGGCGTCGTGCACGCCCAGCCCGGCAGCATCCTGCTGACGCTCGGGCTCACGGCCGGCTACATCGTCGCGGTGCTGACACTCGTCCGGCCGCTCGTCTGGCATCTCGTGCGCTGGCACGCCCGACAGAAGAAGCTCTCGCAGGGCACGCTCGCGCTCGTGTGCGTGGCGCTCCTCCTCTCCGCCCTCACGACGGAATGGATCGGCATTCACGCGCTGTTCGGCGCGTTCCTGCTGGGCGCGTGCGTCCCGCACGACTCCGCGCTCGCGCGCGACCTCCTCGAGAAGCTCGAGGACGTCGTGGTCGTGCTGCTCCTGCCCGCGTTTTTCGCCTTCACCGGCATGCGGACGCAGATCGGGCTCGTGAGCGGCCTCGAACAGTGGCTCGTGTGCGCGACGATCATCTTCGTCGCGTCGCTCGGGAAGTTCGGCGGCACGGCAGTCGCGGCGCGCCTCACCGGCCTCGATTGGCTGCAGGCCTCGTCGCTCGGCATCCTCATGAACACGCGCGGGCTGATGGAGCTGATCGTGCTCAACATCGGCCTCGATCTGGGCGTGCTGTCGCCGACCCTGTTCGCCATGTTCGTCATCATGGCCCTGGTGACGACCCTCGCGACGACGCCGGTGCTGCACGCGCTCACGCTGCGCGAAGCCACCCGCGAGTCCGTCTGGAGCGGGGAAGCCGCCAAGTCGTAGCCCACCCTTCGCGCAGGCGACATTGTGATGCCGACGGCGGACGCGGCGCCGGGGACGTCGACCTCGCGTCCGCTGGCCCCTCGCTGCCTCGAGCGGGTCGGGATGCCTATGACTTTGCGGGGTGAACGTCACGTTTTTGTCGCTCTCGCGCGCGCATCGAACGGCCGAATGACTTGCTCCGGGGTAGCGGAGGTGTGGTACAAAGGGGGCTCACTTTTTCGCGGAGGAACCTGATTGTGAGCAAACCCGACGTAGACGTGGCGATCATCGGTGGAGGGCCGGCCGGCTCGAGCATGGCGGCCTATCTGGCGAAGGCCGGCGTGAAGTGCACCGTGTTCGAAGGCGAGCTGTTCCCGCGCCCGCACGTCGGCGAGTCGCTCGTCCCGTCGTCCACGCGCGTGTTCAGCGACCTCGACTTCCTGAAGACGATGGAGGCGCGCAAGTTCCCGCACAAGTGGGGCGCCGCCTGGACCGCCACCGGCGTCAAGATCTACGACGTCGACTGGGAGGACCTGAAGGAAGACCGTAACGGCCAGCCGCTCCCCGAGAAGAACGGCAACGAGACGGAAGCGATCATCCGCTTCGAGGAGCGCGACCAGCCCGGCGTCAACCAGAACTACACGTACCACGTCGACCGCGGCGAGTTCGACAACGAGCTGCTCCACCACGCGCACCGCCTCGGCGCCTCGGTCGCCGAGGGCGTGCTCGTGCGCCAGGTCGACTTCCAGAACGGCGAGTTCCCGAAGCTGCACTACTCGGTCGGCGGCAAGGACATGTCGTCGACGGCACGCCTCGTCGTCGACGCCAGCGGCCGCAAGACCTTCCTCGGCAAGCAGCTGAAGCTCCGCGTCAAGGACCCGGTGTTCGACCAGTACGCGATCCACACGTGGTTCCGCGGCTACGATCGCAAGGTCTGGGCGAAGTACGACGCCCAGGTGGACTACATCTTCATCCACTTCCTGCCCGAGGCGAACACCTGGCTCTGGCAGATCCCGATCACCGACGACGTCACCAGCATCGGCGTCGTGACCCAGCGCCAGCATTTCGCGAAGACGGCGAAGTCCCGCGAGGAGCTCTTCTGGGAGACCGTCGCGACGCGGCCCGACCTGGCCGAGACGCTCCGCCGCGCCGAGCAGGTGCGACCCTTCACGGCGGAAGGCGACTACAGCTACGCCATGAAGCAGATCTGCGGCGACGGCTGGCTCATGGTCGGCGACGCCGGCCGCTTCGTCGACCCGATCTTCTCGACCGGCGTCAGCATCGCGCTCAACAGCTCGCGCTTCGCGCACAAGGACATCCTGGCCGCGCTCGAAAAGGGCGACGTCTCGAAGCAGGCGTTCCAGAACTTCGAAACGACCATCCGGCACGGCACGAGCAACTGGTACAAGTTCATCTCGGTCTACTACCGGCTGAACGTGCTGTTCACGTACTTCATCATCGATCCCCGCTACCGCCTGGACGTGCTGAAGCTCCTGCAGGGCGACGTGTACGACGAGGGCGAGCCGCCGGTGCTCGAGCGCATGCGCGACATGGTCCGCGAGGTCGAAAAGAACGAGCGGCACATCTGGCACAAGCTGCTGAACGACATGACGGCCGACGCCTTCAAGCCGCTCTTCTGAGGTCGATGCCCGCGGTGTGACGGCGCACTGAACCGGTGCTAGCGTAGCGCGCGTTTTGGCCCGGTTCGCAGCAGGCGGAGCGAGAAGCGCCCCGACCGTTCGCACGGTCGAGGTCGCGCCCCCGAGCCTGGGCGACGAGCTCACCTGGCTCTTTCTCGCCGCGACGGCCGTCCTCGTGGTCGTGATCTACGTCGTGGCGTTCGAGACGTACGGCACGGGGCGTTCCGACCCGGCGAGCGCCGCACGGTCCCTGCTCCCGTTCCAGGTCCTGTTCAAGGATCTCCCGGGCGGCGAGCAACGCGTTTTTCGCGCCATGCAGGAAGGCGCCGGCGAGGCGGTGCGAGCCCGCGGCGAGAGCGGTAGCTGGCCGTCGGTCGCTTCGTTGTCGGACGCGGGCGTTCCGCCCTTCGCGCCCGATCCTCTCGACAAGGCGCGACGTCAATGGAGCGAACGCCGCGAAGGGCTCGTCGTGAACTACCTCGGCGTCCCGTCGTCAGCGGACGGCGCCCCCCTGTTCCTCATCCTCGCGCAGGAACCCGACCCCGTGACCGGGGAGAAGCCGCCACCGCCGTCGGTCGTCGACGAGGAGCACCAGCTCCTGCCCGACGGCACGCTCCTGCACGTCACGTACTGGAAGCGCGCGGGGGGCGACGTGCGCCCGGGCATCATCGGCGATCCCGCCATCGCCGGCTGGCAGCAGATCCGGGTCACGAGCCCGGCAGAGGAGATGGATCGATGGCGCGATCGCCTGTTTCGCGATTCCTAGCCGTCTTCGCGCTCGCGTTCGCGGTGTGGAATCCGCAGGCGCGCGCGGCGGCCCCGCTCAAGGTCGGCGTCACGCTGCACCCCTACTATTCCTGGACGGCGAACGTCATCCGCGGAACGGACGTCGAGATCCGGCCCATCCTGCCGGGCGAGGTCGACGCCGGCGACTACCAGCCGCGGCCCCAGGACATCGCGAAGCTGGGCGATCTCGACGCCATCGTCGTCAACGGCGTCGGCCATGACGACTTCATCTTCGACATGATCAAGGCCTCGGGGAACACGACCCTCGCCGTCGTGAAGCCGAACGAGGGCGTCCCGCTCTTGAAGGCCGCGAACGGCGGCACCGTCAACTCGCACACGTTCATCTCGTTCTCGAACGCGATCCAGCAGACGTACGCGATCGCGAACGCCCTCGGCGCCCTCCGCCCGGAGCTGGCCGAGACGTTCCGGAAGAACGCCGCCGACTACGCGCGGCGCCTGCGCGCCATCAAGAGCCGCGCCGCCGAGCGGCTGGTCGACGCGCGCGTGAACCGCGTCGTCACCGTCCACGACGGCTACGGCTACCTCATGCAGGAGTTCGGCATCGAGATCGCCGGTGTGGTCGAGCCGGCGCACGGCCTCGTCCCGTCGGCCCAGGAGCTCGGGAAGATGGTCGACCTCCTCACGCGCGAGAAGATCACCGTCGTGTTCAGCGAGGAGACGTTCCCGGAGGCCCTCCTGAAGGTCCTGCGCGACGAGGGCCATGCGCGCGTGTACATCATCAGCCACATCGCCTCGGGTGCGTACACCCCCGACAAGTTCGAGATGGAGATGCAGAAGAACGTCGACGCCATGGTGACGGCGCTCGTGACCGACGCGAGCAAGTAGGCATGCGCGGCCCCGTCCTGCTCGAGATCGACGACGTCACGGTGCAGCGCGACGGCCGGCGCCTGCTCTCCGGCGTGTCGCTGGCCGTGGACCACGGCTCGGTGCACCTCCTGGTGGGCCCGAACGGCGCCGGCAAGAGCACGCTCTTTGCGGCGGTCCTCGGCCGCGTCGATTTCACGGGCAGCATCCGGTTCCACTGGCGGGCGACCGCGGACATCGGCTACGTGCCGCAGTCGTTCGCGGTCGATCGCACGCTGCCGGTCACGGTGGGCGAGTTCCTGGCGCTCTCGCGGCAGCGCCGGCCGGTGTGTTTCGGCATCGCGAGCGCGCTTCGATCCCGCATCGAGGAGCTCCTGGAGCGCGTTGGCCTGCCCGGCTTCGCGTCGCGCCTCCTCTCCGGCCTCTCGGGTGGCGAGCTCCAGCGCGTGCTCCTCGCCAACGCCATCGATCCGGTGCCCGAGATGCTGCTTCTCGACGAGCCGGCGAGCGGCCTCGACGAGACCGCAGTCGGGCAACTCGAGCGCCTCCTCGACGACCTCAAGCGGTCGGCGCGCACCGGCATCCTCATGGTATCGCACGATCTCGAGCAGGCCCGTCGCATCGCCGACGACGTGACCCTCCTCGACCGCAGCGTGCGGCGAACGGGTCCGCCCGACGCCGTGCTCACCAGGGACCTGGCGGGCGCGTTCGCCTCGGCCGCGGGGATCGTGGAGCCGTGACCGACCTCTATGCATGGCTCGCCGCGCTCGCCGAGCGCGGCACGCTGCCGGACGCGTTCCGCTACGCGTTCTTCACCCGCGGGCTCATCTCGGTGTTCGTCCTGGCGCCGCTGCTGGGCGGCATGAGCCATCTCGTCGTCGCCCGGCGGCTCTCCTTCTTCAGTGCGGCGCTCGGGCAGGCGGCGCTGACGGGCCTCACGATCGGCATCGTGCTGGGCGAGCCGCTGAACGGCGCCTACGGCGGCATCTTCGGGTTCTGCTTCCTGTCGGCGCTCGCCATGGTCGCCATCAAGCGCCACGCCTCCCTGCCGTCCGACACGCTCGTCGGCGTCTTCCTGTCGATGACGCTCGGGCTCGGCATCTGTCTGCTGGTCGCGGTCACCAAGCGCTTCAACATCCACCAGGTCGAGGCAGTGATGTTCGGCAGCCTGCTCACCGTGACGGACGCCGACCTGGCGCTCCTGCTCGGGATCGGCGTCGTCGTGACGCTCGCGCTCGCCTGGATCTACAACCGCCTGCTGCTCGACAGCCTCGACCCGGCGCTCGCGGGCGTCCGCGGCGTGCCGTCGGCGCTCATCGACTACGTGTTCGTCGTCCTGCTCACGGCGGCGATCGTGGTCAGCCTGAAGGTGATCGGTGCCCTGCTCGTCGAGGCGATGGTCGTCGTCCCGGCGGCGGCGGCGCGCAATCTCGCGCGCGACACCCGGAGCTACCTCGGCCTCAGCATCGCGACCGCACTGCTCGCGGGCGTGACGGGTCTCTTCATCTCGAGCCGGCTGCAGGTCCCGAGCGGCGGCGCCGTGGTGCTGGCGCTCAGCGTGCTCTTCTTCTGCACGCTCGCGCTGGGCTGGCTCCGCGCGCTCGCGCGCGGCGATCGGCCTGCCTAGGAAGCCGATCCGGGCTTGTCGGTCCGCGGACGTCCGTCGACGGTGACGCGCATCCGCTCGAGCTCCCGGCGCGCCTTCTCGAGCGCCGCCTGCGCGTCGGCGAGGCTCTCGGCCTGGCCGCCGCGATCGAGCTCGGCCGCGATCGCGTCGAGCGAGCTCCCGTTGGCGTCCGCGTGCGGCTCGCGCGCGGGCAGCGCATCCTGCCGGCGCGCGGCGATGAGCGCGCCGCAGCGGCCGAGCGCCAGACGAAAGGCTTCGCGCGACACCGGCTTGGCGATGTAGTCGTCCATGCCCGCGGCCAGGCACCGCTCGCGGTCGCCCTGCATGGCATGCGCGGTCATCGCGATGATGGGAAGGCGCGATCCCCCCGCCTCGCGACGGCGTACCTCGCGTGTCGCCGCGAGGCCGTCCATCACCGGCATCTGCACGTCCATCAGCACGAAGTCGTAGAACGTTCGCCCCAGCGCCTCGAGGGCATCCAGGCCGTTGGCGACCGAGTCGCACTGGCAGCCGAGCGTCTCCAGCATGGTGTGGGCGATCTTCTGGTTGACGGGGTTGTCCTCGACGATGAGGGCCCGGAGGGGGGCGTCCGGCGCGATCGGCGCGCTCGGCGCGCGCATGAGCGGGCGCTCCTCCCGGCGACCCGAGAGCACCTGCACCAGCGTGTCGCAGAGCTGCGACTGGCGCACGGGCTTCGAGAGCCCCGCGTCGAAACCCATCGCGCGCACCGCCTCGTTGCCGCCTCGCACGGCCCCGATCGACGACAGCAGCACGAGCGGCGTCCCCGCGAGCCGCGGATTGCGGCGGATCAACCGTGCAGTCGTGCGACCGTCCATCTCCGGCATCTGCATGTCGAGGATCACGAGGCCGAACGGATCGTCGTCGACGGCCTGCCGGAGCGCGGCGATCGCCTCGTCGCCGCTCGACACCTCGCGCGTGCGGCAACCCCACGCCCGGAGCTGCTCGCGCAGGATCACCCGATTCGTCGCGTTGTCGTCCACCACGAGCACACGGACACCGCGCAGCACGGCCGGCGCGCTCCCGGCGGCCTCTTCGGTGATGCGCTGCCGCGGCAACGTCATGCGAACCCAGAACGTGCTCCCCTGCCCCACCGCGCTCTCGAGGCCGACCGTCCCGCCGAGCAGCTCGACGAGCTGCCGCGAGATGGTGAGCCCGAGCCCCGTGCCGCCGTGCCGGCGCGTCGAGCTGCCGTCGACCTGCGTGAAGCTCTCGAAGATGGCGCCCTGCCGCTCGGGCACGATGCCGATGCCGGTGTCGCGCACCGAGAGCTCGAAGGTGAGGTCGTCGTCGGTCTCCGCGAGGGTGCGCAGCGCGATCGTCACTTCGCCCCGGTCGGTGAACTTGATCGCGTTGCCGACCAGGTTCGTGAGCACCTGCCGGAGCCGGCTCGGATCGCCCTGCACCAGGCCCGGGAAGTCGGGGGGGATGGCGGACGCGAGCTCGAGCCCCTTCTCGTTGGCCTTCGGCGCGAGAAAATCCGCCACCTCTTCGACCACGACGCGCAGGTCCAGGTCGACGCGCTCGATCGTCATCTTGCCGGCCTCGATCTTCGAGAAGTCGAGGATGTCGTTGATGACGGTGAGCAGCGTGTCGCTGCAGCGCCGGATCGTGAGCGCATAGTCGCGCTGCTCGTCGCTCAGCGTCGTGTCGAGCAGGATGTCGGTCATGCCGATCACGCCGTTCATCGGCGTGCGGATCTCGTGGCTCATGTTGGCGAGGAACTCGGACTTCGCACGCGTGGACGCCAGCGCGTCGTCGCGGGCGCGCGACAGCTCCTCGACGTACCGCTCGAGCTGCCGGCGGCTGCGCTGCCGCTCGAGGGCGATGCTCGCGATGCCGACGATCCCGTCGACGAGCGAGAGCTCCCAGGCGTCGGGCACGCGCGGCGCACTGTCGTAGAGGGCGAATGCACCGAGGGGCGCACCGTCGGGCGAGCGGATCGCTTCGGACCACCCCGCGAGGAGCCCTTCCCGTTTGGCGACCGCCTGCCCGCGGATCCAGCGCTCGTCCGCTCGGGTGAGCTCCATCTCGACGACGCGCTGAAAGCGGCGGCGGCCCCAGTCGGCGTCGGCCGGGCTCGTGTCGATGCCGTCCATCAGGTCGATGAAGTCCGCGGGCAGGTTGAGCGTGCGAACGACCTTCAGGTGCTTGCCCGCCTCGTCGAACGTGAGCAGCGCGCAGCGCGCGGTCGGCCATTGCTCGGCGAAGATCCCGACCAGCGCTTCGAGCACGTCGTCGGACGACGCATCGGCGGCGATCAGCTCCAAGACCCGCTGCTGGCCGCGGCGCTGCAGATCGAGCGCCGTCCGCTCGAGCCGCTGCCGCTCGAACGTCGACGCCGCGTAGACGCTGGCGCCGAACGCCGACACGACGCACACGACGAGGTTGGCCGTGACGTCGGGACAGCCGTAGGTGCTGAGCGCGAACGAGACGCTCGCGACCGCCGTCAGCACCATGTGGGGCCGCGGGCCCCACGGAAAGAAGATGGCGCCGCCGAGCGTGACGACCGAGAGGATGTAGGCCGCCATGAGCGGCTCGTCGAGCTGAACCGAGATCGCGCCCGGCACGAAGCCGAGCAGGCACGCCGCCGGGACGACGTTGCGAAGCGTCCGCTGCCAGGTGCGCCCGCGCGCCGCCGACACGAGGATAGCACCGCACGCGTACAGGCAGGCGCAGAGCAGCTTCGTGAGCAGCAGCGTCGAGAGATGCGGCCCGCCCGACCGCAGGTCGACGAGCATGCTGAAGACCGTCGCCACGGCGCCGAACGAGAGCACCGCACGCACGCGCTCGACGAGCACATGCTTCGTCTCTTCGTGCAGGATGTCCCGGACGAACCGGGACGCTTTCGGGCGCATGAGCACGGCGCGGGCACGGGTGCCCACCGCCCGTCAAAGCAAGTGCCATGCCCCTCGCGCCCCCGGACGACGCGCCTTCCGTGGTCCCGATCACGCGAACCGGGGTGTCACAACGTCGACACCGGGACAGGGACTTGTTCAACGAAGTGCGTCGAGGTACGCGCGCACCGCGGCATCGAGGCCAAGAAAGAGCGCGTCGGCGACGAGCGCGTGACCGATCGACACCTCGAGCAGCCCCGGCAGATGCCGTGCGAGGTACGGCAGATTCACGAGATCGAGGTCGTGTCCTGCGTTGAGGCCGAGCCCCGTCGCACCCGCCGCGACGGCTGCCCGCCGATACGTCTCGAAGACCGCCGGTCCGTCCGGCGTCTCGAACGCCCGCGCGTAGCGCTCGGTGTAGAGCTCCACCCGGTCGGCGCCGAGACCGCGCGCGGCGGCCATGTGGGCCTCGATCGGGTCCGCGAACAGGCTCACGCGGATGCCGTGCTCGTGAAGCCGCGCGATCACCGGCGCCAGCCACCCGAGGTCGGAACCCAGCGCCCAGCCGGCGTTTGACGTGTGCGCGTCGGGTGCATCGGGGACGAGCGTGCACTGCGCGGGCCGGACGCGGCAGACGAGATCCAGAAACTCCGCCGACGGATAGCCTTCGATGTTGAGCTCGACCGTGAGCGCAGCCGCGAGATCGAGCACGTCACGATGGCGGATGTGGCGGCCGTCCGGACGAGGATGGACGGTGATGCCGTGGCAACCCGCCGCGACGGCGGCGCGCGCGGCGCGCACGACGTCGGGCACGGAGCCGCCGCGCGCGTTGCGAAGCGTCGCGACCTTGTTGACGTTGACGGAGAGTCGCACCATCCGGGCCTGACCTATCGCAACCAACGCGCCGCGGCGAGGGGCACGATCGCCGTTGGCACGCTCCTCGCTCATCACTAGGGCGAGAGGTTCTTCCGATGACCGCTGCGCAACGCAACCCACTTCGCGTCTGCAACTGCACCCGGTGCGCCCGTCCCTTCGCGTCCGACGGTGCATACCTCCGCGGCATGTGCCCGAGCTGCATTTCGCTCGTGGTCACCTGCTGGTCGGAGAGCCGCTACCGACGCATGCTGACGGAGCTCGCCGCCGCGGCGGCGTTGCGCGAAGGTCCGCGCGCGCTCATCGCATCGCTCGACGCCGCGCTCGCGCGCCTGCCGGGTGCGTGCCGCCACGCCGTCTACCTGCGCGACGAGCGGCAGGGCAGCTTCCGCCTCGCCGCGCCGTGCGTCGACGCCGCGCGCGCGCTGCCGTCGTGCGTCGCCGAGGCGCTGCACGACTGCGTCGGGCCGGTCGCCACGATCACGCTCGCCGAGCGCGACCCGCGCGTCGGCCCGGCGTGCGGCGCGCTCGGCTGGACGACGGCGGTCGCGCTGCGCGGCGACGAGGGCGTGGTCGGTGTCGCGCTCCTCGGCAGCGCCGACGCGACGGCCGTGTCCGATCCGAAGGACCTCGCGTATCTGAGCCTCGTGGCGAGCGCGGTGGGCGCCGGTCTGGCGCGCGCCCACGCCGTCGGGCTCGATCTGCCGGCCCCGACGAAGGTCGCGCCGCGGTGGCGCTGGGATCGCATCAACGTCAACCGGCTCGGATGGCTCCTCTGACGCGTTGACCGCGCCCCGGCCCGCTCGGTAGACCCATCGGCTCGATGGGGCTCCCGCCACTGCACCGCTACCGGATGCTGGACCTCTCGCGCCAGCTCCCGGGTCCGTTCTGCTCGACCCTGCTCGCCGACCTGGGCATGGACGTGCTGACGATCACGGCGCCGAACGATCCGTTCGCGACCGGCATTCCGTTCCTCGCACGCAACAAGCGGAGCATGACGCTCAACCTGAAGGCCCCCGGCGGCCGCGAGCTCTTCGTGCGGCTCGCGCGCGACGCCGACGTGGTGCTCGAAGGGTTTCGGCCCGGCGTCGCCGCGCGGCTCGGGATCGACTACGAGACGCTGCGTCGCGACAATCCACGGCTCGTCTACTGCGCCATCTCCGGCTACGGGCAGGACGGGCCGTACCGCGATCGCGTCGGCCACGACGTCAACTACCTCGCGCAGGCCGGCGTGCTGGAATACGTGGGCGAGGCCGGGCGCGCGCCCGTCATCCCCGGCGTGCAGATCGCGGACATCGGAGCGGGCTCGCTCATGGCCGCCGTCGGCATTCTCTCCGCGCTCATCGCGCGCGAGACGACCGGGAGCGGCCAGCTCGTCGACGTCGCCATGCTCGACGGCGCGGCAGCGTGGAACGTGTATCACACCGTGCTCTACCTGTTCTCCGGCACACTCCCCACGCGCGGGCGCGAGCAGCTCACGGGACACTTCCCCTGCTACGCCGTCTACGAAACCGCCGACGGGCGCCACCTCACGATCGGCGCGTACGAGGGCCACTTCTGGGCGACGCTCTGCCGGCACTTCGGTCGCGAGGACTTCGTCGCCCTCCAGTGGGCGGAGGGAGAGGAACGCACGCGGATGTTCGCGTTCTTCCGCGACGCCTTCCGGAAGAAGACGCTCGCCGCGTGGACCGCGGAGCTCGGCGCGCTCGACATCTGCTACGCGCCCGTCGCGACGCTCGAAGAAGCCTTCGCCGACCCGCAGCTCCGCCACCGCGGCATGGTCGTCGAGATGCAGACGCCCGCCGGCCCGACCCGCTTCTTCGGCCCACCCATCTCCCTCTCGGACACCCCCGCCTCCATCCGCACCCCACCCGCCACCCTCGGCGCCCACACCGACGACGTCCTGACGTCGCTGGGCCTCGATCCCACCGCCATAGCCACCCTCCGCAAAAACGGCGTCGTGTAGCGTCCACCCGCTGACGATCGCGAGCGACGGGGGCGAAGCGCCAGCGAGCAGAGGGGCTGGCGGGGCACGCGCCGGTCGTCGCGAGGTTGGGGGCAGGGCGGAGGCGCCTGCGAAGCGGCGCGACGGAATGTCTGGGCCGTGGCGCCCTGCATGTTTTCCCGCGCGGCGGAGCCGAAGCCGAAGCCCTGCCCCAACCTCGCGGCACCGAGCTAGACTCAGCGGCTCGAGAAC